>NZ_JBFTNE010000013.1:0-204872 GCF_056397325.1 Cupriavidus sp. 05N39 | reverse complement strand
GAGGCCCGCGCTGATGCCGGCGCCGGCCTTGAATTCGGACCAGGTGAGCCTGGGCTACACCACGCAGCTCAGGCGGCACAGCGAAGCCGACGCCCCGGGCGCCAGCGATGCCGTTACCCGCGTGCAACTCGGGAACTGGCGCGGGCACAGCTCAGGGATGCCGGCGCAACGCTGAACCCGCACTGTCAATGAAACGCAGCGATACGCTGCACAAAGAGGATCAACACGATGAGGCGACAGCTTCGAAACGGTGCCCTACTGCTGGTTGCCACCCATATGGCTGGTTGCGGCGTGGGCCAGGCAGTCAAGGACAGCACGGTGGAGGCCACGAAATGGGCCTTCACGACGCAGGTCAAGACCATGAGCCTCGATCTCACCAGCCGGCCGTCGTTAAATGCAAACGGCGCCGGACAATCGTTGTCGACGGTGGTGCGGATCTACCAGTTGAAATCGCCGCAGGCCTTTGAACAGCTGGGCTATGCGCAGTTGCAGACGAATGACCTCGAATCCCTCAAGGCCGATCTGCTAGCGGCCAGGGACGTGGTGCTGCGCCCGGACGCGAGCGTAAGCCTGAGCGAGCCGATGCATGCCGACGCGCAGTATGTCGGGGTCATTGCCCTCTTCCGGAGTCCGGACAAGGAGGCGACCTGGAAACTGATGGTGCCGAAGAAGCAGTGGAAAAAGACCGATCCCGTGAAGAGCGAAGTGCGAGGCAGCACGCTGGAACTGGCGGGAGCCTCCTTTGACGGTCCTGCCCGTGGACGGTAGACGGCATCATGCTGGCCGGGGTCGGACCTGGGTACCGGTTCATGGAAACGTCGCGGATGCTGACTATGCGCAGCTGGGTGCCGGGTGGCACTCGTTCCAAAGTGATTGCGTGCCAACGCGCAGTCACTTATCCTCCATCTCATGAACCGCGTGCAAACCCCTTCGATTATTCGCACCATCCCCCGGATGGTGGGTTAGCGCGTGGCCTGAGCACACAAAGCAACCCGCCCCATGAGGCGGGTTTTTTGTTTCCGTCTCCCGGGGCTTTCATCGCCAAGGAGATTGAAATGCAGCCACACAACGTTCCCTCGTCCCGACCACCCGCCACCCTTTATATGGTCTGCGGCAAGATCGGCGCAGGAAAATCGACGCTGGCGAAGCAACTCGCGGCCCGTCCGGCGACCGTGCTGATCAGCGAGGACGATTGGCTGTCGCGCCTCTACCCTGGGGAAATCCGGGCGATCTCCGATTATGTCCGCTGCGCCGGCAGGCTGCGAGACGCCATGACCGGCCACATCGAGGCACTGCTGCTGGCGGGCATGTCGGTCGTGCTCGATTTCCCCGCCAACACGCCGGCCAGCCGAAGCTGGGCCAGGGCCATATTCGAGCAGGCGGGCGTACCGCATCAGCTCCACTATCTCGATATGCCGGACACCTTGTGCAAGGCACGCCTGCGCGCCCGCAATGCCAGCGGCACGCATGCGTTTGAGACCAGCGATGCGCAGTTCGATGAAATCACCCGATACTTCGTTGCGCCATCGGAGGGCGAGGGTTTCCACGTGATCCGGCATGAACCTGCCACTGTAGCCGTTGCCGGCTTGACGCCATCCTCCTGATCCGGCGCAGCATCGAGTGCGGGAGTGCCCTTCCGTTATCATGGCCAGCGGATTCAACCATTGCCGGATGGCCTCCTATGCCGTTGATGTTCGAGCTTGCCTCCCCGCTGCCAGTGCGCGCCAGCCAGGCCTGGCACCGCGCGACCACGGCGGAAGGCATCAACGATGAGTTGTTTCCCTGGCTGCGTATGACGGCCCCGGCCGCCATGCGAGGCAGGACGCTCGACGAGCTGCCGCTTGGCGAGCGCCTCGGCCGCAGCTGGCTGCTGGCGCTTTGCGTGCTTCCGGTGGACGCGGACGACATCATGCTGGCGGAGGTCGGGCCCGGGTACCGGTTCAGGGAAACGTCGCGGATGCTGACCATGCGCAGCTGGGTGCACGAGCGGACGATTCGCGATACGGCCGATGGCTTTTGCGAGGTACGCGACCGGCTGGCTTTCAAGTTGCGGGGGCCTGCAGCCTGGCTGCCAGGTTGTGAAGGCGCAATGGTCGCCGTGGTGAGATGCCTGTTCCGGCACCGGCACGCGCGGCTGGCGCGATGGGCCAGACGTACCAAATCTCTCACGCCGCCCGTTCATTCAAAATAATTCAACAACTGGTTGAGATTGTTCCCACCAACTGCGCCGGCAGATGCCTAGACTTGCTTCACCGGCCCAGCAATCAAACGACCAACGCGATGCAGGCCACATTCAAATATTTCAAATTTCTTTGAGGCCCATATCATGAACGCCAACGCTACCCAGATCGCCATCGTCTACCACAGCGGCTACGGCCATACCGCCAAGCAGGCACAGGCCGTCGCACGCGGCGCCGCCAGCGTCGATGGCGTGGAAAGCCTGCTGATCAGCGTCGACGACATCGACCAGCACTGGGACACGCTCGAGAACGTGGACGGCATCATCTTCGGCGCGCCCACCTACATGGGCAGCGCATCGGCGCAGTTCAAGGGCTTTATGGACGCCACCTCGCGCAATGTCTTCGCCAAGGGCGGCAAGTGGGCCAACAAGGTGGCGGCGGGCTTCACCAACGCGGCATCGCGTTCGGGCGACAAGCTGGCCACACTGCAGCAGATCTCGATCTTCGCCGCCCAGCACGGCATGCACTGGGTCAACCTTGGCCTGCCGCCGGGACACAATAACTCGAAGTCGACCGAGGATTCGCTGAATCGCCACGGCTTCTTCCTGGGCGCGGCCGCGCAGTCGAACGCTGACGAAAGCTCGGATGTGGTGCCCCCGCTGGCGGACCTGCGCACGGCCGAGCACCTGGGTGCGCGCGTCGCGGAAGTGGCGCAGCAACTGGCGGCTGGCCGGCAGGCGCTGGCGACGTTGAAGAAGGCGGCCTGAAGCGCTTCCCGCAAGTCCGCTCCGCGCGATTGAATCGTTTCATGCCCATGCTACACTGCCGGCATCAGGAAACGACGAGATCCGCGGAGTCCCATGAAGAAGACCACTGAAGCGCAGCGCAAGCCGACCCTGAAGGACCTGGCCGAGCAAGCGGGCGTTTCGGTGGGTACCGCATCCAATGCGATGGCGGGACGCGGCGGGCCCTCCGCCGAGACCGTCACGCACGTGGTCGAGGTCGCTCGCAGGATCGGCTACGTCACCAACGCCGCCGCCCGCAGCCTGCGCTCGCGGCGCTCCCGGCTGGTGGCCTGCCTGGTGCCCGATATCACCAACCGCTTCTATGGCGTCATCGTGCGCGCGGCCGAACACGTGCTGCGCGAAGCCGGCTACACTTTGCTGCTGGTAGACACGCATAACGACACCGAACGCGAATGCGAGTTGCTGCTCGACGTTGCCCGCGTCGGCGTCGACGGCGTGCTGTTTGCGCCCGGCTCCGAAAGCTCGGCCAAGCTGCAGCAGCAGATCGCGCAAATCGATGCGCCGCTGGTCATCCTCGACCGCGATATCGCCCCGGACCGCCCTAGCGTAAAGGTGGACCATTTCAGCGGTGCGCTGAAAGCGGCGAACTACCTGCTCGACCTCGGCCACCGTCGCATCGCCCTGCTCTTCCCCAGCTCGCACCTGCGCCCCGCGCGCGAGCGCTGGCATGCCTTCGAGACGGCCGCCGCAGCGCGCGGCGCTACCGGAGCACTGGACCTCGTGCGCATCGACACAAGTTCGATGGATGTCGCCTTCTCGCAATGCCTGGCACTGTTCCAGCAGGCTGCGCCGCCTACCGCCATCTTCGGACTGGGCACCACGCTGCTGGCCGGCGCGCTAAAAGCGGCACGCCAGTGCGGCAAGGACATTCCCGGCGACCTGTCGGTGATCTGCGTGGGCGATACCGAACTGGCGCAGGTGCACACCCCCGAGCTGACGACCCTGAGCTGGAGCCTGCAGGATATGGGGCGCCATGCGGCGCAGTTGCTGCTTGCCGAAATGGAACCGCAGGCGCAAGGCAGCGGCGAATCCACCCCCACCGGGCACCTGATGCTGACCTGCGACCTGATCCTGCGCGAGTCGTGCGCCGCAATCGATGCGCGCACGCGCAGGAAGCCGCTACGGCCAAGGGCAAAGAGCGCGGCCAGCTAAGGCTTGCTTCCCACAGGGCATCTTCGCGTCTTGTCTTTATTCCGCGTCGCCGCAGCCAGTCGTTTACCCTTGACTTGAAACGTTTCAATCCTGTGCTATATTTTTCGCATCCCCATCGGCGCGGGGCCATGAAAAGGGATCACCACGGAGACAGGCACAGCATGCCGGACAGCAATCGCAAGGGAATGAACCGGCTTGCCGGCAAGGCAGCCATCGTTGTCGGCGCGGGTTCGATCGGCGCCGACACCAGCAACGGCGCCGCCGCCGCCATCGTCTATGCACGCGAAGGCGCAGCGGTGCTGTGCGTGGACCGCGACCTGGCGCTGGCCCGGCGCACCGCGAGCCAGATCGAAGCCGAGGGTGGACGCGCCAGCGCCTTCGAGGCCGACGTGCGAGACGGTGCGCGGCTGGCAGCCATGGTGGACGCCTGCCGAGGGCACTACGGCCGCATCGACGTGCTGCACAACAACGTGGGCATCGAGGAGATCGCCGAACTCGAAGACATCACCGAGGAATCCTGGGACCGCGTGTTCGACATCAACCTGAAGGGCGCCATGCTCGCCTGCCAGAAGGTGATGCCGCACATGATCGCGCAGGGTGGCGGCTCGATCATCAACATCTCTTCGATCGCCAGCCGCAGATGGGGGCCCATGCCCTTTCTCTCCTACAACGCATCGAAGGCCGCGCTCAACCATATGACGCGCATCCTTGCGCGCCGCTATGCGGCGGAGCAGGTGCGCTGCAACGTGATCCTGCCCGGCCTGATCGATACGCCGCACGCGGCCCATCTCACGGATGGCGACGCGGCGGCGGTGCAAGCCGCGCGCGAGTTCCGAAACAGCCGCTGCCCGATGGGCCGGCAGGGTACGCCATGGGATATTGCATACGCGGCGCTGTTTCTTGCATCCGATGAATCGCGCTATGTGACCGGTCTGGAGATGGTCGTGGATGGCGGGCTGGGTCTGTGACCGGCAGGCCCGAAGCGCCGGACAGGCCCTGTAGCACATCACAAAGAAGCAGGAGACACCCCAATGCCCCACTACCTCGCCACCGCCTCGCTCCTCGTCGCGCTCGCAGCGCCCGTGTCCGCCACGCAAGCCGCGGAATCCCCCGCCGACTATCCTTCCCACCCCATTCGCCTGTTGCTGCCGATCTCCGCCGGCTCCGGTGGCGACATTCTCGGCCGGGTGCTCGCGGAACGCATGTCGGCGATCCTGAAGCAGCCCATCGTGGTCGAGAACAAAGGCGGTGCCTCCGGCATCATCGGCACGCAAGCCGTGGCGCGCGCCGCACCTGACGGCTATACCTTCACCCTCGGCGGCGCCACCACGCATATGTTGAACGCCGCCGTCTACACCAAGCTGCCCTACGATCCGGTCAAGGATTTCACCGCCATCGGGCAAGTCGGCACGGCCGCAATCCTGCTGGTGGCCAGCAACGATTTTCCGGCGAACGACCTGAAGGAGCTGGTGGCGTACACCAAGAGCCATCCCAACCAGGTGCAGTACGCCAGCTGGGGCACCGGCTCCACCGGACAGTTCTGCGGCGAAGTGCTCAAGCAGCTCGCCGGCGCCTCGATGACGCATATCCCCTACAAGACCGTGCCGCAGGTACTCAACGACATTGTTGCCGGGCATATCAAGCTGGGTTACGTCGACATGACCTCAGGCACGCCCTTCGTCAAGTCCGGCAAGGTCAAGGCGCTTGGCACCTGTACCTCGCGCTCGCCCAGCCTGCCCGGCGTGAAGAGCTATGTCGACGAGGGCATCGATTTCGACCGTGTGTTCCGCTGGGGACTCTATGTACCGGCCGGCACGCCGAAGCCGATCGTGCGGAAGCTGTCGGACGCATTGAACCAGGTGCTTGCCATGCCGGAAATCAGGGTGCGCCTGCTGGAAATGGGCATCGCCGCCACGCCGATGAGCGGCGAGGAACTCGGCAGGCTGAATGCCCGCGACATCCCGGCATGGAAGGAAGTTGCAAGGACCGCCGGCGTCACGCAGGAATGAGCGGCTGCCCCGCGCCATCGAACCAAACCGGGTCAACACATCAACACATCAACGCATCAACGCATTCACGACGCATCATCACGGAGCCCAAAACATGGATAGTTTGTCTCTAGCCCGCATCCAGACCGTTCGCGATCACATGGCCCTGGAGTGCACCCGGGAATGGGACGCCGTCATCGCCACATTCGCCCACCCGCGCTACGAGATGCACGGCGGCGGCGCGGTCTTCGATGGCGAGGAAGCGGTGCGCGGCTACTTTGCGTCGTCGCGCACACCCTTTCCCGACCAGGCCAACGAGATCATCGCCATTGCGGCCGCGGACGACACGGTGCTGGTGGAGTTCTGGCTCACCGGCACCCATCTCGGCCCCCTGAAGGCAAACGGCACCGTGTACCCGCCGACGGGCCGCGCGTTCCGGGTGCGCATGGCGGCATCGTTCGAGTTCGCGCCAGGCAGCGACAAGATCGTTTGCGAGAGGCCGTATTTCGACCAGGGGGCGAAGTTGCGCTCGCTGGGGCTGGCGGCTGGGTAAAGGGCACTCCCCAGCCGCGGGATCACGGTGGAGGTATCGTCACCTCGCCACTTCGCCATGGCGCCGGCACCTGGCCGGCCCAGCCTTGTTCTATGTTGCCGCGTGGTCTAGCGTTACAGCAGCCGAGCCGCATCGCCGCGAGGCAGTGAATGGGGAGCACGGATGCAACCGCCCGCTACGACACATCAGCACCGCTCGGCACCGCCGCGCCTGACGCCCGACCTGGTGGGGCGCATTGCGCGCAAGGTCGAGGACGCCGGGCCCGCCCCTGGCGTCGTCGTCCACAACGAGGCCGACTACGACGCATCCCTGGATGCGCTATTGGCCGCCGGCGCGTGGCACGGCCAGGACATCTGGCTGTTCGCCTATGGCTCGCTGCTGTGGAACCCGGGCTTTGAGGTTGACGAACAGATGCCAGCCGCCCTGCACGGCTGGCATCGTGCCTTCTGCATCCGGCTCACACGGTTCCGCGGTACGCCCGAACAGCCCGGGCTGATGATGTCGCTGGTACCGGGTGGCAGTTGCCGTGGCGCACTGTATCGAATCGCCGGGGACCGGGCAATGAAGGTCCTCCGCATCCTTTGGCGGCGGGAGATGACCGTCAAGCCGCCCACCAGCCCACCCCGATGGGTGACCGCCAGGGCGGGACAGACCCCCGTGCGCGCCATCGTCTTTGCCGCCGATCGCAAGGGCCGCAATTTTGTCGGCGGCGTGACCAACGAGGAAATCGCAAGCGTGCTGAGCAAGGCAGTCGGCCATTGGGGATCCGGTGCCGAGTACCTGATGCAGACCGTTGATCACCTGGAGCGCCTTGGCATCCGGGATGCCAGTCTCTGGAACCTGCAGCGGCTTGTCGCCAGAAACCTGGCCGATCTTCGAGCCACCGGCACGCAGTCAGGCGCGGGACACCACGAGTAGCCACGCCGTCAGCCAGCCTGTCAGGCCGGTTCATGGCCAGATACCAAGGTCATCGTTTCCGAATTTTGATAATTGCCGAAACGATGGCTGAAAGTGGCATGAACGGCCCTTCTTGCGTCCGCGATGTCACCTCGGATATCGCGCAGAGATCTGCCGCTGCCCCGCCGCCGGCTGCAAAGACCTACATCGGCTCAAGCACCGAGAGGATGTTGCCCGCCGGATCCTTGAACCACGCAATGACAGGGCCGCCGCTGTCCCGGCAGATCCCGCGTTCGTCGGTCTTCAGCCCAGGCAGGTCGTAGATCTCGAACCGCACGCCGCGCTTGCCCAGCTGTTCCACGGCGCGGTCCACGCTTTCCACGGGAAAATTCAGCACGGTAAACGTGGCTGGCGCATGGTTTGCCTTGGGATAGAGCAACACGTTGTTGCCGCCAGCAAGGTACAGCGTCAGCACGCCCCCGGTCTTTGTCACTTCCAGGCCCAGCGTTCCGCCATAGAAGTCCGTCGCTTTTGCGATGTCGTCGACCGAGAATCCGCTGAATGCATGACTGTCGCGCAACATGGATCGCTCCTTGATATGACTTCGGCATGCGCAGGTCCCGCCCACTCCGTCCTGCGAGCCTATGGCCCAGTATTGTTCATCGTGGCGGGGGACTCAAGCCGGCAACGCTGCGGCATGCACAGCGGGATGAATCCGTCCCGGGACATGGTGCATGTCCCGCACAAAGTGCACGCTTTCGCGCAACAAGCGCCTGCTCTATGCTTGGTGGTGAAGGGTTTGGCGGCATGGGCATGCTGCCGCGCGGCCGCGGGTGAATGACCGATTCCCTCGATGCATAGCCGGAGAGATCAATGCGCGCCCTGATCTTTTGTTCCGTGCAATTCCTGCTCGCGGTCACGTGGACGCTATACCTCGCGTTTCTTCCGCAACTGGCGGCGCAGGCGGGCATTCCCCGGGAACATGCCGCCTGGATCCTGTTGATGGACCAGGTGATCTTTGTCGCCATGGATTGCGCGCTGGGCATTGCCGCGGATCGTGTCGCGAATGCGATGCGGCATCTTGGCGGGTGGATACTGGCCATGACCGTGGCTTCGTGCGCCGCGTTTGTCCTGCTGCCGCACGCGACTTCACCAGTGCTCCTGATTGGCCTGACCGCGGTGTGGGCCGCGACATCTTCGGCGCTGCGCGCGCCGCCCATGGTGATCATCAGCAGGAGCATGAAGACTTCGGCCACGCCGTTCTTTGTGGCGTGCTCCTTTCTCGGCCTTGGCATCGCCGCCGCGCTGGCGCCCACGCTTACCGTCTGGCTGCGCGGTATATCGCCGACCTTGCCCTTTGTCGTTGCAAGCGCGGGCCTCGTCGTGGCTGTCGCAGCGTTACGCTGGGCCGAGACATTGCCTGCGCCCCTTGTTGACGATGCAGGAATGACAGCACGCGGCGCTGGGCGTGCGCGGATGATCTGGCTGTTCTTTGCTGCCGTCTGGTCCCTGGCGCTGGGATTTCAGATCCACACAACTGTCAACTCGGCGCCGGCATACCTGAAATTCATGCCGGCGTCCGATCTGGTTCGCGTCATGCCGGCATTCTGGATCGGCTTTGCGCTGTGCGTGCTGTTGCCGGGATCCGCAGTCTTCAGGCGCCTCCCGGCCTATGTTCTGCTGCTGGCGGCCACCGCGCTTGGCACGCTGGCCCTGTTCGGATTCGCGTCGGCGGCTTCCCTTGCCGGGGTCCTGGCCATGCAATGCGTGACAGGCGGGCTGTGGGGAGTGATCTTCGGCACCGCTGCGAACGCCGCCATTGATGCAGGCCATGTCGGGCGTGAAGGCTGCTTCACCGGGCTGGTGTTCGCGCTGTCCGCGCTCGCCGCGTTCACACGGATTGCCATCGTCACGTCAGGGGCCAGCAAGCATCCGGAGATAGCGGCCCTGTTGCCCTGGTTGCCGCCGCTTGCCTGGAGCGTAGCTGCGATACTGCTGGCGCTGTTTGTCGCGCACAACCTTGCCTACCTCGCCAGGCGGATGCACGCGACGCGCTGCGCGGCCGATTCCGGATAGGCCGGGATCCAGCCCTCGCCAGGCCCGCATGCGCGGATCTGGCGAGATGCTGGCGTGGCGGGTGCTGCCAGCCACTCACGTATTGGCGCCGTCGGTGTAGACGTCGAAGCTGCGCGAAGGCTCGGCCGATACGCCCCTGCGGTCCATGCCGGAGACCATGCGTCCACCGTCGGTGTAAGGGTCGACCATGCGTCCGCCGTCGGTGTACGGATCGACCATGCGGGCGCCGTCACTGAAGGTGTCGAACTTGCCGCTACGGCCACCGTCGGTGAACGCGTCGGTCTTGCCAGTGCGGAAGTTGTAGCCGTATTTGTCACCGGAGACGGTACTGTCCCGCGGGCCGGAGGCGTAGGCGGTACCTCCCAGGAGAGCTGCGGCAATTGCGGCGGCGGTGATGGCGGTACAGGCGAATTTGCGATTCATGATGTGCTCCTTCGAAGTGGGGGACGAACGCCGCGAAAGGCGCTCTACCTTCCCACAGAGCACACGCCATGCCATGGGCGCGGGGCCACGCGGTGTGCACGGAAGAGCCCAAAACGGGGAGCAAATGATGGGGCGCGGCCAACAACCGGCTGAACGCGTCGGTCGTGGCCCAACACCCTGCGCGGATGGCCTTTTGGTGGCTGATGGCAAAAATGCTGTCAAGCTCCCCGCGCGCGCCTGCGCGCCGGCTGCGCTATCGATTCTGGCTTGCCGTCTCGCCCGCTTCGGAGCGCCGGAGGGCGCGGTCGCATTTTTTCAGCAGCATCCGGGGCGATTGCTCCTCGTCGAGCTTCTTCCCGGCGGCAGCCAGCATCTCTGGCAGAGCAGGGTCGCGCGCCGCCTCGGCCATGGCTTGCCGGTCCCCGGCGTCCAGCTTGCCAAGCTCCGTCTGCAGGGCTGCCGTGTAGCGAGCCGCATTCGCGGGATCCAGCTTCGCGCACGCCATCGGGAAGGCAACGATGGAGGCGTACATCGCCACCTTGAATTCCGGCGTCAAGGGGCCGCAGGACGCGTCGGGTGGGCACTGTGCCGTGGCGAAGCTGCTTGCCGAATGCAGTATCAAAAACATGACGCCGGCTGGCTTTCTGTACATGCTGGTAGCTAGTCCTTATGCCGGCCCGCTCACCGCGTCCCTGAGCGGCAACCAGATTTCCACCGTGCCGGTTCCCGCGACAGGATCGAAGTCCGCGCTATAGCGCTCGAAATCGGGAGCATGCCCCGACTGGAAGCCTGATGCCGGCAGCCACGTTTGCCAGATGGTGCGGCAGGTCACGTGCAGCGTCGAGATATCGCCAGCATGCTCGAACACGGCATAGCGCTGCGGGTCTACCTTGATGGAGCGAAAGGACGGTGGCAGCCCGTCCGGGCTCCGCACCTCGACACCGGCGACATACTCGAAGCTGCCGTCCTTCCCGGGATTGCAGCACAAGCCGTAGGTGATCCAGCCCACCTGGCCCGGGACCTGTCCGATATAGGGAATGAACGTCTGCCAGAGTGCCGGGATGCCCGCGTGCGTGTCCGGCGTGAAACGGTCGCTGAGTCCGGCTACCCATAGCGTCGGGCCGGTTTCGAAACGTGGCGAAGGGAGATCGGCGGCTTTCGGTTCTTGCATGCGTACAGGCTCCGTCAAGGGAATACAAAAGGAACGTCTCAAGGAACGGCTATGGGCGACGCACGACAAGCGCTGCGCCGGGTATCACAGGAAACAGCCCGACAGCGCCCGCGGCGTCCCCGGTCAAGAACAGCGCCTGCGGCGTATCCGGGCTGACCGAGGTTCGGGAGCGAGCAAGTTTGACCATGGCGGCATGGTACCCCGGCGAAGCACTCGGGAGGAACATGCGCACGCCGATAGCGCCCATGCCGGTCTCCGGGCTGCTCAGCCTGCAAGCGTTCGCGGCACCGGCCGCACGGAAGACCCCGTTCGGACGAGGTTGCCTGCTACCCCTTGCGGACCGCGAGCGTAGCCATCTATGTCGAACTGACGACACGCATGGGCATGCCGGCGCAGGAAGCGGCGGACGCGTAGCCGCCCGGCCCTCATCAACCCCGGCACGGGGTTTATCCGGATCAGCAACTGCCAAGCCGCGACAGTCTTCCCGCGGCGCGCTGCAGATAATCGCTCCAGGCAACGGATGGCGGCACCAGCCGCACCGATCCGCAGATTGCCCCACATGGAGCTACAACATGACCGTTTCCTCCGAACTCAAGGCACACCGCGAACGCCTTGTGCTTGACCACTTTGCCGACGAAACGCGGCAGGATTTCGACGCGGTGCTCGCTACCTTTCCGCATCCGCACTATGAGCTGATCCCGAGCGGCGAAGTGCACGACGGCACCGATACCGTGCGCCAGTACTACATCGACAGCCGCAAGGCCTTCCCCGACCAACGGCACGAGATCATCCAGCTTCGTCACACGGACGATTCCGTCATCGTCGAGTTCTGGCTGCTTGGCACGCACCGCGGCCCGCTGCGCGGCCTGCCGCCGACGGGCAATGCCTTTCGCTGCCGCATGATCGCGCTGTTCATCTTCGAAGACGAGCGGCTGGTCTGCGAGCGCGTGTATTTCGACACGCTGACGATGATGCGCCAGTTGCTGGCCGGAACGCCGCCCGAGATATTGCCCCGGCTGATCGGCGGCCTGCTGGGGCAGCCGCAGGCGCACCAGGCCGAACCTGCCTTTTGAGCATTGCCACGCTGGGGGGAAAGAGAACAAACAAAAACGATAAAGCAAAGACCACAGGAGACACCGCATGAAACGCGAACCCGATCCGTCCGGCCCGTTGCCGCTCTCCGATTTCGACGGCGCCCGCGGCGCGCCCGCCCCGCAGGACCGCTTGCGCGCGCTGCGCCGCGCGGGGCAGCAGTTCCGCGAACAGTTCCTGGAGGAGCCGCCGGTACGGTTCGCGCGCAGCTTCAACCTTTTGCGAGTCCCCTACCCTGCCTGGTATGCGTTCAACGGCGTGTACTCGCAGCAGATGCTCAAGCCGCACCTGATCCACCTGCTATCGCGCATGACCTTGATCCAGTACGAGGACTTCGCGGGACAGTTGCGCACGCTGTTGTTCACTCCCGCGGACTTCGAGGCGGGCGCCGAGACGCCTTACTTCAAGCGCATGGGCACGCAGACGCCGCAATTCCTGCACAGCACCATCGCGCCCGTCTACGCCACCGTGCCGCAGGCGCTCGAGCGCTGCGGCGTGGCGCCGGAGCAGATCGACTACATCACCTACGATCACCTGCACACGCAGGACGTACGCCGCTGGCTCGGCAGCAACGGCCACGCCGGGCTGTTGCCGAACGCCAGGTTGCTGGTGCACCAGCAAGAACTGGCCAGCGTGCACGGCCTGCTGCCGGTACAGGCCGACTGGTACTGTCCCAATGGCCTGGCGGGCGTGCAGCCGGAACGCATCGTCGCCTTCAGCGGCAGCGTGCGCCTGGGGCGCGGCCTGGCACTCGTGCATACGCCAGGACATACGGAAGGCAACCACTCGCTGGTGTACCGCGCGCCAGACGGCATCCGCGTCAGCAGCGAAAACGGCGTCTCGGCGGATAGCTGGGCGCCTGCGAACTCGCGCCACAACGGCATCCGGCGCTTTGCCCGCGCCACCGGCGCGGAAGTGATCCTGAACGGCAATACCCAGGAGGGCAGCAACGACCAGTACCTGTCGATGGTGCTGGAGAAGACCATCGCGGGCACTTCGGAAGCCCATCCGTTCAGCAATGTCGTGCCTTCGTCCGAGTGCACGCCGTACTGGCTGTTCCCCGGCGCGCCATCCAGCCACCTGTGGGGCGAGACCGCATTCGGCGAACTGGCAGTCGCAAAGACTGCCGCGCTCCAGGAAGACAGGAGCGCCGCGCAATGAATACCGTCACCCTGACAAAGCGGGTCTGCATGGTGGCCGGCGATCCGGCCACCGACAGCGAACTGTTCCGCAAGATCACCTGGCGGCTGCTTCCCCTGCTGTGCATCTGCTACGTTTTCAACTACCTGGACCGGACCAACGTCGGCTACGCGCAGTTGCAGATGCGCGAGGATCTAGGCTTCAGCGATGCTGTGTTCGGCCTGGGAGCCAGCATCTTCTTCCTCGGCTATGCGCTGTTCGAGGTCCCGAGCAACCTGATGCTGGCGAAGATCGGTGTGCGGGCCACGCTGCTGCGCATCATGGGCCTGTGGGGGCTGGCGTCGGCGGCCATGATCTTTGTCAGCACGCCCACGCAGTTCTATGCGCTGCGGTTCCTGATCGGGGTGCTGGAAGCCGGCTTCGCGCCGGGCGTGCTGTTCTACTTCACGCTGTGGTACCCGTCGCGGCGGCGGGCGCAGGCCACGGCGCTGTTTTTCATGGCTTACGGCGCCGCGCCGATCGTCGCGGGCCCGCTGGCCGGACTGGTGATGACCTTTCTCAACGGCACGTGGTCCTTGCGGGGATGGCAGTGGCTCTTCCTGCTGGAGGGCATCCCGAGCGTGTTGCTGGGCATCCTGGCCTTCTTCGTGCTGGCGGACGGGCCCGCCCGGGCAAGGTGGCTGACCGCCCCGGAACAGCAGCGGGTAGCCCGCCTGCTCGAAGAGGACCAGGCCACGAATGGCAACCGCACCAGCCACGGCTTCGGCGCCGCGCTGCGCGACGGGCGCGTGTGGCTGCTCGGCCTGATCTCCTTCCTGGTCATCCTGGGCATCTATGCCTTGTCGTTCTGGCAGCCGACGTTGCTGAAGATGATGGGGCTGAGTGTGCTGCAGGTGGGCTTCTACGCAGTGGTGCCGGCGGTCGCCGGCATCGCGGCCTCCGTCGCCGTGGGACGCCATTCGGACCGCACCGGGGAGCGCCGCTGGCATTTTGCCGTGGCGGCGCTGGTTGGCGCGCTCGGCTTGTCGCTCACCACCATGTTCATGCACAGCCCGCTTGCCGCGGTGTTTTGCCTGGCGCTGTCGTCGGCGGGCGTTGCCAGCGCCTTCACCATCCTGTGGACCGTTCCCGGCAGCATCCTGGCGAACCGCGGCGCGGCCGGCGGCATCGCCATGATCAGCACGATCGGCGGCAGCGCCGGCCTGGTCGCACCGGTCATGGTCGGCGCGATCAAGGCGGCGACAGGCGGCTTTGCCTATAGCCTGTACATCCTGAGCGCCGCGCTGGTGCTGGCCGCGCTGATCTTCGTGCTGGCGTTTCCGATGCGCGCATTCCGCCCCGCCGGATCACGGGGCGCATCGTCCTGACACGTACCCATGTCCACACCGTTTCTGCGCAGACCGCTGTCCCCGCTCCCGCTTTGCCTGGGTCTGGCCAGACTCACGCATTGCCGCGGCGCGCGTCGAGGCTGAACCGGCCAGCGCCGTAGGCCACGATCTGCAACAAGCCGCCTGCCATCGCGATGTTCTTGAAGAAGTGGATGAACTGGTTCTGGTCCGCCAGGTTGGCATGGAAGGCCAGCGCGGTGGCTGCGCTGAAGACGGCGAGAATGGCGGCAACCAGACGCGTGCGGTAGCCCAGGACCAGGGCGAGGCCGCCCCCCAGTTCCACCAGGACTGCCAGTCCCAGGGCCAACTGCGGAAACGGCAGGCCCACCGACTGGATGTAGCCGACCATGGCCGCCGGCGCGGCAAGCTTGGACGCGCCGGACAGCAGGAAGATGGCGCTGACCAGAACACGGCCGAGCAGCGTCAGGCCCGCCGTGGCGGGGGATTCAGAAAAGGTGCGGCTCCGGGCGTCAAGCTGAGCGGTTTGAGACATGATGATTCTCCATTCGGTTTGGCCGCGCCGCCTTGGCTGGCCGGTTGAAACAAGCGATTCGGATTGGTCTGCGGCAAGACGTGCGCTGCACGGCTGTATTTCCGCATGGCCGTTGCTTCACTTTGCGTTACCTTGCATTGCGTTGCGCGGCCGATGGATGAAATGTAGGCGCGTTTTTACGTACGCGAAACTGGGATAATATGGATCGAAACGTTCGATGAAATCGATAAGATGCCCAATCCCGGTACGCCGACGCTGGATCAGCTGAAGGTCTTCCTGACTGTGGTGGATGTGGGCAGCTTTGCCGGCGCGGCACGAAAGCTGAGCCGGGCGACCTCGGTCATCAGCTATACGATCGCCAACCTGGAGAACCAGCTCGGCGTAGCGTTATTCGACCGCACGACCACGAAAAAACCGCAACTGACCGAGGCCGGCCGCACCGTGCTGGCCGAGGCGCGCACGGTCTACCTGCACATTGAGGGGTTGCGCGCCAAGGTAAAGGGCCTGCTGCAGGGCCTGGAGGCCGAACTCCATCTGGTGGTGGACGTGATRCTCCCCGCGGCACGGGTGGTGGATGCCCTGAAGGCATTCCGCGATGCATTCCCCACGGTGGCGCTTCACTTGCACATGGAGGCGCTTGGGGCGGTGGCGCAGCTGGTGCTGGACCAGGGTGCCACGATTGGCGTCAGCGGGCCGCTCAGCGCAGTCACGGCAGGGATCGAGCGCATCGGGATCGGCGGCGTCATGTTGCGGCCGGTCGCGGCTCCGGGCCACCCCCTGGCCAGCGCCAACCCCAATCCGCCAGGCGCCGGACGGCACCACGTGCAACTGGTGCTGTCGGATCGCTCCCCGCTCACGCGTAACGTGGACTTCTCGGTGATCGGCACGCACACATGGCGCCTGGCCGACCTGGGTGCCAAGCACATGCTGCTGCGCGAAGGTATCGGCTGGGGAAACATGCCGGTGCCGATGGTGCAGGAGGATCTCGACTCGGGCCGCCTGGTCCTGCTCGACCTGCCGGACTACAAGGGTGGCCTATACCCGTTCGATGCGATCTACCGGACCGACACGCCGCCCGGCCCCGCCGCCTCGTGGCTGATCTCCCGCTTTGCCGGCCAGGCCGCGGACTGAGCTCCGCCCCTTCAGCGGGATGCGCCGCCGGACACCGGCAGCTCAAAGCAAAACACTGTCCCCCTGCCAGCCCGTTCCACCAGCCGGATCTGGCTGTGATGCAACTGCAGCATGCGCTGGACGATCAGCAAACCCAGGCCGCCACCGCGATGCGCGCCGCCGGAACTGAACGGCCGCTGGAACAGGCTGTCGCGCAGTTCCGGCGGAATACCGGGGCCGGTATCGCTGACCGTGACCGACACCTTGCCCTCGCGCAGGGCCAGGTCGACGTCGATGGCGCCTTCGGCGGGCGTATGGCGGATGGCGTTATCGAGCAGGTTGGTCAGCACCCGCTCGATCATGCCGAGGTCGGCCGTGACGGCGGGCAAGCGCTGCGGGATGCCCGCGCGCAGCCGCAGATGCCGCGCTTCGGCCGGCAGCTCGAACTTCTGGAAGACATCCTGCAGCAGGTCCACCAGTGAAAAATCCTCCAGCGCTGGCTGGACGATGCCGTGCTCGAGCCGGGCCAGCTCGAAGAGCGATTGCGCCAGGCGGCCCACCTTGAGGCTTTGCGCGAGCGCGATGGACAGATAGCGCTTGCGTTCGGCTTCGCTGAGCGTGTCGGCCTTGAGCGACAGCGTCTCCAGGTAGCCATGCAGCGAGGTCAGCGGCGTACGCAGGTCGTGGGAGATGTTGGCGACGAGTTCGCGCCGCTCCTGGTCCTGCTTGGTCAGCGCGCGCCATTGCTCGGCGATGCGGTCCGCCATCTGCGCGAAAGCCGCCTCCAGCGCGACGATTTCATCGCGCGTGTTGGCGGACGGCGGGCGCGGCACGCGCGGCTGCGCCGGCGGCGCGGCGTCGGCATCGAAGCGGCGCATCGCTTCGGTCAGGCGGCGCAGCGGCCGGGTAATCAGCCCGAACGCCATCAGGCCCGCGAACAAACCCAGCAGCGCCACCAGCCCCATCGACCACAAGGTCGTCCGCAGCACCGAGTTGGCTGACGCCCTAGCCGCCAGTTCGTCATGCGCCTCGCCCAGCAGCACCACGTAGATATAGCCGGAGGGCTCGCCGCCGCCCGCGCGCAGCGGCGCCGCGCTGAACACCTTGCGCCCGCCGGCGCTGCGCGGGTCGTCGCCGAGGATAGGCAGCGGCTCGCCGGCCAGCAGGCGTTGCACCGGCTTGAGGTCCACCTGCTCGCGCTGCAGGTGGCCGGCCGGCGCGTCGTGTCCCTGGATGCGCCCCTGGCTGTCCAGCAGGTACACCTCCACGCTCGGGTTCACCACCATCAACTGGCCGAACAAGCGGCGCAAGGCATCCGGCTTCAGCCCGTTCGCATCCATCAGCGACGCGTTGCGGGCGATGTGCCCGGCAAGCCCGCGCGACAGGTCCTGGATGACCTCTTTCTCGCGCATGTCGTTCGAGCGGACCTGCAGCCAGGCGGAGGCGCCGCAGCAGGCCAGCAGCAGCACGGAGAAAACGAGCGACAGCCGCTGCGTCAGGGTGAGGCGCCGGCTCAGGTTCAGGCCGAGGTTCACGGCGCATCCCCCTGCGCCGCCGCGGGTCCCGCCGCGAGCTTGTAGCCATGCCCCCAGACGGTCAGGATGCGGCTGGGTTGCGCCGGATCGGCTTCGATCTTGGTGCGCAGCCGGTTAATATGGGTGTTGACCGTATGCTCGTAGCCCTCGTGCTGGTAGCCCCAGACGGCATTCAGCAGGTCCATGCGCGAGAACACCTTGCCCGGATGCCGGGCGAAGAAATACAGCAGGTCGAACTCGCGCGGCGTCAGTTCGATGCGCCGGCCGTCCACGGTGGCCTCGCGCGTCAGCGGATCGATCGACAGGCCGCCAAGCTCCAGGCTGCCGGCGTCGATCCGCAGGTCCTTTGCCATCGCATCCACCCGCCGCAGCAGCGCCTTCACGCGCGCCACCAGTTCAAGCACCGAGAACGGCTTGGCGAGGTAGTCGTCGGCGCCGAGTTCCAGGCCGAGGATGCGGTGCACCTCGCTGGACCGCGCGCTGGTGATGATGATCGGCGTGTAGCGCGCCATGGCGCGGGCGCGCCGGCATATCTCCAGGCCATCGACGCCGGGCAGCATCAGGTCAAGGATCAGCGCGTCCCAGTTGCCCTGCTCCAGCAGGCGCAGGCCCTCGTTGCCGTCGGCGCTGTGCACGACGTCATAGCGCTCGTCGCGCAGGTGCAGGCTGAGGATATTGGCGATGTCGACGTCGTCTTCGACAATCAGGATGCGCTTGGGGTGATCCACTTGGGGTGATCCGTTTGAGGTGATCCGGTTCTGGCCTCGGGGCGCGATCCCGCTCGCGCCTGGCAGGGCAGCCGCGGCAAGTGCGCCGGCCTGGCTATTGTGCAAAATTTCGAGGCATTGAGTTATCACAATTAATTTAACCTTTCGTGAGGACTTCGGGATTGCGCCAGGCCTACGATGCGCCAACGATCAGCAACGGGCGGCCGCAACGGCCCGCCAATCAAGGCCAGGAGCACATCATGGGAAGCAGAAGGCGCTTTTTGGTATCGGGTAGTGCCGCCGTGGCGGCACTCGCAGCCGCCAGCGGATGGCGGGCAATGGCGGCCGGGCAGCCGGGCGCGGGCAAGCCCGCCGACACCTTCGAGGTGGTCCGCTCCGACGAGCAATGGCGCCAGGTGCTGACGCCGGCCCAGTACAACGTGCTGCGGCAGGAAGGCACGGAGCGGCCCTACAGCAGCCCGCTGAACGACGAGCATCGTGCCGGCATCTTCGCCTGCGCGGGGTGCCAGCTGGATCTCTTCTCGTCGCGCACGAAATTCGACAGCCGTACCGGCTGGCCCAGCTTCTGGGCGCCGCTCGACAACGCGGTCGGCACGCGCACGGACCGCTCCTTCGGCATGTCGCGCACGGAAGTGCACTGCCGCCGTTGCGGCGGCCACCTGGGCCACCTGTTCGACGACGGCCCCAAGCCGACCGGGCTGCGCTACTGCATGAACGGCCTGGCAATGGCGTTCAAGCCGCAAGCCGCCTGAGCCCCCGGGCATCCGGGCCTCCAACCCCAACCGCGAAGATTCCATGCTCCTCCTCGTCCTTGCCTATCTGGGCGGCGCGCTCACCATCCTGAGCCCGTGCATCCTGCCCGTCCTGCCCTTCGTGTTCTCGCGGGCCGACCAGCCATTCGTGCGCAGCGGCCTGCCGCTGCTGGCAGGCATGGCGCTGACTTTCGCGGGCGTGGCAACGCTGGCCGCCGTCGGCGGCGGATGGGTGACGCAGGCCAACCAGTACGGACGCTGGCTGGCGATTGCGCTGCTCGCCGTATTCGGCCTCACGCTGCTGCTGCCGCGCCTGGCGGACCGGCTGATGCACCCGCTGGTCAGCGCCGGCAGCCGGCTCTCCGCGTTTGCCCAGGCCGATGGCCGGCAAGTCCGGCCGGGCTCGTCGTTCCTGCTGGGCATCGCCACCGGTTTGCTGTGGGCGCCTTGCGCCGGCCCGATCCTGGGCCTGGTACTGACCGGGGCCGCGCTGCGCGGCGCCAGCGTCGGCACCACGCTGCTGCTGGTGGCTTATGCCGCCGGCGCGGCCACGTCGCTGGCGGTCGCGTTGCTGATCGGCGGCCGGGTCTTTACCGCGATGAAGCGTTCGCTGGGCGCGGGGGAATGGGTCCGGCGCGGGATCGGCGCCGCCATGCTGCTCGGCGTGGCCGCCATTGCACTGGGGCTGGACACCGGCGTGCTGGCGCGCGTGTCGACCGTGGCCACCGGCGGGATCGAGCAGCACCTGGTCGACCGGCTGTCGGCCAGGCCGGCGCCCGCGCAGGATGCGCAAGCCGGCCCGGCGATGACCGCATCGTCCGGCGCGATGATGCGCGCGGCGCTCGGCGGCCCGGCACCGCTGCCCGTGGAAGGCCAGTTGCCGGCGCTGGCGGGAGCCGTGCAGTGGCTGAACTCTCCCCCGCTCACGGTGGAGGGATTGCGCGGCAAGGTGGTACTGGTGGATTTCTGGACCTACTCCTGCATCAACTGCCTACGCACCCTGCCGTACGTGAAAGCGTGGGCAGAGAAGTACCGCGACCAKGGSCTGGTGGTGATCGGCGTGCAYGCGCCGGAGTTYGCCTTCGAGCGCAATATCGATAACGTGAAGAAGGCCACGCGCGACCTTGGCATCGACTACCCCGTCGCGGTCGACAACAACTACGCGATCTGGCGCGCCTTCAACAACCAGTATTGGCCGGCGCACTATTTCATCGATGCGCGGGGGCAGATCCGCTTCCACCACTTTGGCGAAGGCGAGTACGCGAAATCCGAGCAGGTGATCCAGCAACTGCTGGCGGAAGCCGGCCACGCCGGCGCGGCGAAGGTAGCCGCGGGGCTGGGCGCCACCGGCGCGCAAGGCGTGCAGATGGCTGCCGACAAGGCGGAGATTCAGTCCGGCGAAACCTATCTCGGCTACGAGCGGGCGGAGAACTTTGCATCACCGGGCGGCGAGGCGCAAGACAAGGCGCACACTTACACCGCACCCGCGCAACCCGCGCTCAACGACTGGGGCCTGGCCGGCACCTGGAAGGTCGGGGCCGAGCACGCGACGCTGGCCGGCGCGTCCGGGCGCATCGTCTACCGCTTCCATGCGCGCGACCTGCACCTGGTGCTGGGGCCGGGCAAGGACGGCAAGCCGGTGCGCTTCCGCGTCACGATCGACGGCGCCGCGCCGGGCGACGCGCACGGCACCGACGTGGCGGCGGATGGCAGCGGCACGGTCACGGAGCAGCGGCTGTATCAACTGGTGCGGCAAAACGGCAAGGTCGCCGACCGCACCTTTGCCATCGAATTCCTCGACGCTGGTGTCGAAGCCTACGCATTCACCTTCGGCTGATGCGCGCACCGGCAACAGACAGCATCAACAGCATCACCAACGGCAATATTCAAGGACAGGCAATCATGACCACGAACTCTTCAACCGGCGCCTCCTCCTGGTGGACGCGCTCGTCCACCGCCAGGCTCGCGGGCCTCGTCATGCTGGCCGCGGGCCTGCTGGCCTGGCAGCGCGCGGCGAACTCCGCCGAGGACGCCGTCAGGATCCCCCCACCCGCGCTGGACGAGAAGGCCCCTTCCGCCCAGAGCGAAACCGCCGTGTTCGCGGGCGGCTGCTTCTGGGGCGTGCAGGGCGTGTTCCAGCACGTGCGCGGCGTGAAGCAGGTGACGTCGGGCTACGCCGGCGGCGCGGCCGGCACAGCGCAGTACGAGACCGTCAGCAGCGGCAACACCGGCCATGCGGAATCCGTGCAAGTCACGTTCGACCCGGCGCAGGTCACCTATGGCAAGCTGCTGCAGGTCTTCTTCTCCGTCGCGCACAATCCCACGCAGCTCAACTACCAGGGTCCGGACCACGGCACGCAGTACCGCTCCGCGGTGTTCCCGCTTGGCGCCGAACAGCGCAGCATAGCGCAGGCGTATATCGCGCAACTGGGCAAGGCCAATGCCTTCAAGGCGCCGATCGTCACCCGCATCGAGGACTACAAGGCCTTCTACCCGGCGGAAAGCTATCACCAGAATTTCCTGACCAACCATCCCGCGCATCCCTATATCGTCGTCAACGACCTGCCCAAGATCGGCTACCTGAAGCAGATGTTCCCCGACCTGTATCGCAACGATCCGGTGTTGCTGAAGGTGGCGGGCTCGTGATGGCGGCGGCGATCCGCCTGCGCAGGCGGATCGCCGCTCGATCAGGTCCGGCCCTTGAGAATGGCGGTGCCGGCGTACCGCGCCCGCGCGCCCAGCGTTCGCTCGATGCGGATCAGCTGGTTGTACTTCGCGGTCCGGTCGGAGCGGGAAATGGAGCCGGTCTTGATCTGGCCGCATCCGGTCGCCACCGCCAGGTCCGCGATGCTCACGTCCTCGGTTTCGCCGGAGCGATGCGACATCACCGCCGTGTACCCGGCCGCATGCGCCACGCCTACGGTGTCCAGCATCTCGCTCAGCGTCCCGATCTGGTTGGCCTTGACCAGGATCGCGTTCCCGATACCGCTCCCGATGCCCGCGCGCAGCAACGCGGCATTGGTGCAGAACACATCGTCGCCGACCAGCTGGCATCTGTCGCCCAGCCGGGACGTCAGCAGCTTCCAGCCCCCGGCATCGTTTTCAGCCATCCCGTCCTCGATCGAGAAGATCGGGTAGCGTGAGGCGAGTCCGGCCAGATAGTCCACCTGGGCCTCGCTGGACCGCGTCACGCCCTCCCCGCGATAGACGTATTCGCCGCCGGTAAAGAGCTCGCTGGCTGCGGGATCGATGRCCAGCATCACCTCCGTGCCCGCCCGGTATCCGGCTGTCTCGATGGCCCGCAGGATAAAGTCCAGCGCCTCCTCGGCCGTGCGCAAGTCGGGCGCAAAACCGCCTTCGTCCCCCACATTCGTATTGAAGCCCGCCGCCTTCAAGGCAAGCCGAAGCGTGTGGAAGATCTCCGACGCCATGCGCACGCCTTCGGCGAAGCCCGGCGCGCCCACCGGCACGATCATGAACTCCTGGAAATCGATCGTATTGTCCGCATGCGCCCCGCCGTTGATGATGTTGATCATCGGCACGGGCAGCACACTGGCGCGCGGGCCGCCGATATGCGCGAACAAGGATGAGCGCGCGGACGCGGCCGCGGCGTGTGCCACCGCCAGCGAAACGCCCAGCAGCGCATTGGCGCCGAGGCGGCTCTTGTTCGGCGTGCCATCGAGCCGGATCATGATGTCGTCGACCTGCCGCTGCTCGCGGGCATCGACGCCGGCAAGCGCCGCGCGCAGCTCGGTGTTCACCGCGCCCACCGCGCGGGTCACGCCCTTGCCCAGGTAGCGCCTGGGGTCGAGGTCCCGCAACTCCACCGCTTCCCGCTCGCCCGTCGACGCGCCGGAAGGCACCGTGGCACGGCCGGCCGAGCCATCGGCCAGCGTGACCTCCACCTCCACCGTGGGATTTCCCCGGCTGTCCAGCACCTCATATCCCTGTACCTGCGTGATCTGGCTCATCCGCCACTCCTTTCATTAGAAATGCTTGGCCAGCGGCATCCGGCACGAAAGCTTCGTGAGTAATACTCACGCTACCGGATCGGCTTCCGAGGCTGGTTGCCGTATTAATTTGCTGCCGCAATGGCAATGGAAAGGATGTTAGATTCATCCCGCCGCCGGCAAAACCGAGTTAATTTCCCGTATTCGTCAGTTTTCTTCATACAAGGACAGTTCATGCGGACGCTGCCCCCCATGTCCACGCTGCGCGCCTTCGAAGCCACGGCGCGAACCGGCTCCATCACGCGCGCCGCCGAAGAGCTATGCCGCACGCACGGCGCGATCAGCCGGCAACTGCGCCTGTTGCAGGAGCATGCCGGCACGACGCTGTTCGACAAGGACGGCACCGGGGTACGCCTTAACGAGCGCGGCCAGGGCATGTACGACGTGGTGCGGTCCGTGTTCGACCAGCTTGAACAAGGCTACGGCCGGCTGATCGACCAGGCGCGCGGGCCGAGCCTGCACGTGGCCTGCAGCGCCACGTTCGCGATGCGCTGGCTGGTGCCGCACATGGTGGACTTCTACCGCCTGCGGCCCGACATCCGGATCCGCCTGTCCATGACCTCCGCCCGGGAAATGCGCACGGAAGGCGCCGACGTAGTCATTGCCTGGGACCTGACTTCCTACCCCGAGCCCGACCGCCAGCGCGCGCTGCACCTGGCGCCGGTAGCCTTCGGGCCCGTGTGCGCGCCGTCATACGCCGGCTCCGTGCGCTCCGGCGTGCGCATTACGCATGACTTCACGTCCAGCGCCTGGGACCAGTGGGAAGCGCTATCCGGCCAACGCATCGCCCCCGCCGGCGAACTCACCTTCCCGCACACGCACCTGTGCATTGAGGCCGCGCTCTCCGGCGCAGGCGTAGCGCTGATCGAACAGCGGCTGATCCGCAAGGAGCTAAGGGATGGACAACTGCTCGCGCCATATGGCTTTGCGCAGTTCGAGTACGGGCTGATGGCGGTACCTGCGGCGCGCGAACTGCCGAAGGACGCCGAGGTGTTTATCGCATGGTTGCGGGATAAACTGGCCGACGAGCCCGAACCGGAGACGTGCGAGAAACCGGATGGCAAGCCTACCGCCAGGATGCCTCCCAAGCGCCGGAAAAGCCCTGCGGGACGCACCAAAGCATAGCGAGCGCGCCCAGTCCCCCCGGCCCCTCCAGCAAGCGGGAGCGTGGAGCGAACCAGTGGAGACCCGACGGCAGTTCGCGTCGAACGTAGAACCGAAACGAAGGCCACGAAGAACCAAAGGATGTCAAAGAAAAGCGATATCACCAGCGCACGATTCGGTCTAAACGTGTGGAGCGCCCCCAAGGGCGGGCCACACCCCAGCGCGATGCGAAGCGAGCCGTCAAGGTGTACCAGGCCGTATGGGGCGCCTTCTTTGCCTACTTTCTTGGCAAGACAAGAAAGTAGGTCGCCGCCCCGCAGGGGTGGTGAAACTGCCTTTGACTTTAAGCTTTTGAAGTCAGGCCTTTGACGTTAAACCCTTGACATCAACGTTCAGCGACTGCAACCACCCACCAGACCCAACCATGCACCAACAACCCACCAATCCCACCCCCACCTCCAAACCCGAGCAATACCAGAACCTCATCACCCAAGCACGCTCACTACTGGCAGACGAAACCAACCCCATCGCCAACGCCGCCAACTTCTCCGCCCTGGTATTCCACTCCTTGCAAGACCTCAACTGGGCAGGCTTCTACTTCTACGACGGCACCGAGCTGGTAGTCGGTCCATTCCAGGGCAAACCCGCCTGCGTACGCATCGCCCTCGGCAAAGGCGTCTGCGGCACCGCAGCCCAGACCCGCAGCACGCAAGTCGTCCGCGACGTCCACGCATTCCCCGGCCATATCGCCTGTGACGCCGCCTCCAAATCCGAGATCGTGGTCCCGCTGATCGCCGCCGACGGCACGCTCATCGGCGTGTGGGACGTGGACAGCCCGGTGGCAGGCCGCTTTGACGACGAAGATGCGGCAGGCATGGAGGCACTGTGCAAGGTGTTCATCGAACTCGGCTGGCCTCAGGCATAGCCGCCCCCCCATCACCTGCGGTCAGCCCCGGCGTACACGCATGCCTGAATTGCAAGCGCCTCTTACGCAGAAACGTGGCGAACCGTACACAGCACAGGGAAATGCGCCGCAAGGGGATATAAGCTGACAGGTATGCAAGGACGCCGGCCGCATCCAATGCCTGGTGCTGCACACGCCCATCCGACGGCAGCGGGTGCGGCGCTGCGCCGCACCCCGATCCAGCGGAATCAGGCCCACAGCGCCCTTGCAGGCGGCGGCTCGCCACTATAATCGGCCACCCATTGTCTCCATACAATATGCCCCTCACTCGTCGGCTCATCTTGTGGCTCGCGCTGCTCGGCATGGTGCTGCATGCACCGTGGCCACAGATGGCCCACGGGCAGGTGGACGGGCAGATGGCCGACATGACGATCTGCAGCGCAAGCGGTATGCGCGTTGTCCCGATCGACGAGCAAACGCACTTCCCTGAGGACGCACCCGGCAGCCATCACAGCCTCGACGATGCCCTCTGCTGCCTGGTCTGCGCGGATCTTGGCAACACCAATGCGGTGCCGCACGCGCCGTTCGCCTTTCTCCCCCACCTCACCCCGCTTGGTCTTGCGCGGCCGGCATTGCAGCGCAATGCCTACCAGCCTCCGGGCCTCCTGCGCGCAACGGCCCGGGCGCCACCCCTGGCATGATCGCCTTCGCCTGATCGCCCCCCCGCTCCGCGGGCGCGCGTCCATGCCACGAGCGGGCTATCGGTCCGCTCCAGACTTGCCCGGAACACCATGAATCCAGACCCTCGCGCCGGCATCGCCGGTGGCGCCTTGCCGTCACCGGCATTTGCATTAGCTTTCGTCAGCTGCGGCTGTACCTTGCTGTCGGCTGCCATCCTGGGGGCCGGCAGCGCCCACGCCCAGGACAGCGGCACAACGCCAGCCGTCGCGGCAGGCCAGGGGGCGCCGGGGGAACGGACCCTGCCCGCGGTACAGGTCACCGAAACCCGGTCCTTCGCCGAGAAGAATCAACTGCCGCAAACGACCGAGGGCATCACGGCACAGCAGGCGGCCGAGACCATCAACGTCATGGGCACCGAAGACATGCTCAAGTACCTGCCGGACGTGCTGGTGCGCAAGCGGTTCATCGGCGACACCCAGTCGCCGATGGCCACGCGCACCACCGGCATCAATGCCAGTGCCCGCAGCCTGATCTACGCCGACGGCGTCCTGCTATCCACGCTGATCAATAACAACAACGGCAACGGGTCGCCCCAGTGGTTCATGGTGGCGCCGCAGCAAGTCGATCGCATCGACGTGATGTATGGCCCCTTCTCCGCGGCCTACCCCGGCAACTCGTATGGCGCCGTGACGGAAATCACCACACGGATGCCGAAGGCCTTCGAAGGCAGCCTGGAATTCACGGGCGCCGTGCAGCATTTCGGCAAATACGGCACCAGCGAGAACGAGCCGGCCCAGCAATACAGCGCCACACTGGGCGACCGCGTGGGCAAGCTGTCGTGGTGGTTCAATGCCAGCCACCTCAACAGCTTCAGCCAGCCGCTCAGCATCGGTACGGTCAGCCAGTCGACGACCCGGGCCGGCGCCGGGCTGCCGGTCATCACCGGCGCCATCGCGGACCGCAACCGTACAGGCGGCGCGATCCAGGTGATCGGCGCGGGCAACTTCATCCACACATTGCAGGACAACGCCGCCGTCAAGCTGGCCTATGACTTCACGCCGACGCTGAGCGCGGCCTACACGCTGGGCTACTGGCAGAACAGCTCGAAGGCAAACGCCCAGACCTACCTGAGCACCGCCGCGGGCACGCCCTTCTATGGCGCCCAGAGCGGCAGCGTCAATATCGGCGGGTTCGCGTACAACGCCAACACCATCGCCGGCCAGTTCTCGAGCAACAACATCGAGCAGCAGCACCTGATGCAGAGCCTGAAGGTGGAAACCCATACGAAGGGACTGTTCGACTGGGAAATGACCCTGAGCAATCTCTACTATCTCCGGGACCTGAGCCGCCTTTCCACCGGACTCTACCCAGGCGCGCAGAGCGGCGGCCCCGGCCGCGCCACCGACATGAGCGGGACCGGATGGACCACGGTCGATCTCAAGGGAATCTGGCGGCCGCAGGGCGCCGCGGGGGCGAACATCGTCAGCTTTGGCGCGCACTACGATCAGTTCAAGCTCGCCAGCCCTACGTACACGACGGCGAACTGGACATCGGGCAGCAGCGGCCCGCTGTTCAGCAACTCGCTTGGCAAGACACAGACCAGCGCGCTGTGGCTGCAGGACGTCTGGCGCGTGGCACCGGGCTGGCAGGCCACGCTGGGCGGCCGCTACGAATGGTGGCGCGCGTATGACGGTTTCAATTTCTCGACGGGCAGCAATGGCGTGGGGGTGCCGATCAACCAGCCCGGCGTGGACAAGTCGGCCTTCTCGCCCAAGGCGTCGGTCACCTGGGACGCGACCGAGACATGGTCGGTCACCGGCTCGTTCGGCAAGGCGTATCGGTTCCCCACCGTCGGCGAACTGTATCAATCCATCCAGACCGGCACGACATTTGTCCAGGCGAACCCCTTCCTGCAGCCGGAGCGCGTCATGTCCGGCGAACTGGCCGTCGAGCACCATGCCAACGACGGCAAGATGCGTCTCTCGGTATTCAACGAGTACGTGTCGAACGCCCTGATCTCGCAAACGTCGACGATCCCCGGCTTTGCCACGCCGGTCTCCTTTACGCAGAACGTGGGCAAGACACGTCAGGTCGGCGTGGAGCTGGCAGGCCAGCAGGACAACGTGCTGATCCACGGCCTGTCGTTCTCCGGCAATGTGACCTACGTCGATTCACGCATACTGTCCAACGACAGTTACGTCCCCACCATTCCGGGCGCGACATCGGTCGGCAAGCGGGTCCCCTACGTGCCGACGTGGCGCAGCACCCTGGCGGTAACGTACCAGCCGGACAGCAAATGGGCCTACACCCTGGCGGCGCGCTACAGCAGCCGCGTCTATGCGACGGTCGACAACACGGACATCAACCCCGCCACCTATCAAGGCTTCGAGAGCTTCTTCGTCATGGACGCGCGGGTGCGCTACCAGTTCGACAAGCACTGGAGCGGCGCGCTGGGCGTGGACAACCTCAACAACCGCAAGTATTTCCTGTTCCACCCGTTCCCGCAGCGCACGTTCTACCTGACGGTGAAGTACGCGCTGTAGGCGGTGGCGGCCCTGGCAGTACCGCACCGCATACCGCTGGCTCCTACTCAGGCTGGATGCCAGCCGTCTTGATGATCTTGCCCCAGCGGTCCAGCTCGGCAAGCTGGAATCTGGCGAGTTCCTCGGGCGAAGACACCTTCACCTCCATGCCGTTCTCCGTCACGAAACGGCGGATCGACTCGGTTGCCATGGCTTTGCGCATCAGGTCGTTGAGCCGGTTGATGACCGGCGCCGGCGTGCCCGCTGGCGCGTAGAGCGCGTTCCAGTAACCGGACTCGTAGCCCGCCACGCCCTGCTCCGCGATGGTCGGCACGTTGGGCAGCAGCTGCGAGCGCTGCGGGCTGCTGACGCCGAGCGCGCGCAGCTTGCCGGCCTTGACCTGCGGCAGGCTGGTGGTCAGGTCGACGATCATCACGTCGGTCTGTCCGGCGACAAGGTCAATCACGGCGGGCGGATTGGCCTTGTAGGGGACATACGTGAGTTTGGTCCCGGTCATGTGCTGGAACTGCTCGGTGGCAACCCGCGCCGACGATGAGCCCGAGCCGAACGTCAGCTTGCCCGGCTCCGTCTTCGCCAGCGCGATGAATTCGGATACGTTCTTGGCCTTCACGTTGGGGTTCACGACCATCAGCATGTAGCCCTGGACCACCTGGCCGATCGGTGCGAAGTCCTTGATGGGGTTGTAGGGCAGGTTCTTCACCAGGTGCGGATTGGCGGCCTGCGTCGTGTTGGTGGTCATGAACAGCGTATAGCCGTCAGGGGCCGCGCGCGCGACAAACTGCGCCGCGATGCCGCCGAATGCGCCGGGGCGGCTGTCGACGATGACCGGCTGGCCGGTTTCCATGGTGATCTGGGCGCCCATGGCGCGGGCCAGGCCATCCGTGGTGCTGCCGGGACTGGAGCCGATCACGATGGTGATCGGCTTGGCCGGATAGGATTGCGCGCCGGCCATGCCGCACGCGAGCACGCCCATGGCGATGGCCGCCAGAAATTTGATTTGCATCTTGTCTCCTGTGATCCTGGTTATCGTCTTTTGGGGCTGAGGAAGGCGGCTGCCGGCGCTCAGGTGGTGAGGCTGAACTCCGGCCGTTGCCCGGCCAGCGCCTGGGCAATGCTTGCCAGGACCATCTCGCCCATGGCCGCCCGCGTCTGGTGCGTGGCGCTGGCGCGGTGCGCCTGCAGCGTGACGTTGTCCAGCGCGAACAGGGCTTCGGGCACGTTAGGCTCATCGACGAAAACATCCAGCCCGGCGCCCGCGATCCGGCCGGCTAACAGCGCCGCGACCAGATCGTCTTCCCTGACCAGCCGGCCGCGCGCGACGTTGATCAGGTAGCCATCCTTGCCCAACGCGTCGAGGACCTCGGCATTGACGATGCCCTCTGCCTTGTCCGCGGCGGCGGCAAGAATCAGCGCATCGCTCTGGCGGGCCAGTTGCACGAGGTCGGCCACGAAGGGGTGAGGGACATCCTCCATCGCCCTGAGGTCGGTGTAGGCGATGGGGCAGCCGAACGCCGCCATGCGGGCCGCGATGGCACGGCCCACGCGGCCCATGCCGACAATGCCCACGCGCATGCCGCTGACGCGGCGAGCCAGCGGGATCGCGCTTGGCTGCGGATGCCGGACCCAGTCGCCGGCGCGGATAAACCGATCGCCCGGGCACATGCCCCGGCAAGTGGCGATCAGCAGGCCCACGGCGAGATCGGCGACGTCCTCGGTCAGCGCCCCGAACGTCCCGGTAACCGGCAGGCCGCGCGCGCGCGCGTATTCGAGGTCGACCGCATCGGTGCCGACACCGTTGACCGCCACCACCTCGAGCGCGGGCAGTTGCTCCATCATCGCCCTGGCGATGCCGGTGTGGCCGCCGGTGACGACCGCGCGGATCGAGGCGCCGTGCTCGCGCAGGTAGGCATCCTTGTCGGCTTGCTCGAACAACCGGTGCACGGTGTAGAGCGAATCCAGCTGGTCGTTGATCGCAGGGACCAGGATCGGGTTGAGCTGGAGGATGTTGGCTTTCATATCGGGGTCCTGTCAGGAGGGAACCGCTTTTGAGGGGCGTACTCTCGTTATCAGTCATCCTATGACATGGCAAACCTTCAAGCAAGGGTACACAGCGAATTCCAGGGTTAACACCGGAAAAATCGAACCAGGAACACAGCAACAGCCGCGAACGCATCACCTCATGTTGTATGACAACATAACATGTGAGCAGCAAATCACGACGCCATCCAGGAACCAGGCAAGCCGGTTGGGAAGAGCGCGCGGCAAGGGCATTCATGCCAATGAAGCGGCGGTCCCGGCGAACCGCGCCAGCCATCCCGCCCCCTGTAGAATCAGCCTCCATGCAACCCTGGGATTTCCCGCATGGACTCTCACGCCCCGGATCGCAGCGCGCTGACGCCGCTGGCCTATCACGCAACGGTGGTCGACTACCTGCGCAGCCACGAGCCCGACGTCTGGCGCTGGGCCAGCGCGCGCACGACCCGCGCCGAGCACCTGGAGGCGCTGCGCGTGATGCTGTTGCGCGATACCTATCGCATCGATGCCGAGGCGCATGCCGATGTGCATGCGGCGCTGGCCCAGGCCATGGCGCGGCTGGGCGTCGATGCGCGGGCTACGCTGTACCAGTCCCCCGGGCAGGAGATGAACGCCTCGCTGGTCTATGTGCCCGGCGAGGTCCACATCATCCTGCAGGGGCCGCTGCTGGAGCGACTGTCGGCGGTGGAGCTGCTTGCGGTATTCGGCCATGAGCTGGCCCATTACCTGCTGTGGTCGCGCGACGACGGCCGGTTCCTGGTGGCCGACCGCATCCTCAACGACGCGCTGGCGGCGCCCGGCACCAGCGGCAGCCATCGCGAGACCTACCGGCGCTATGCCTTGCACACCGAGCTGTTTGCCGACCGGGGCGGCGCGGTGGCCGCCGGCGCGGTGGCGCCGGCCGTGTCGACGCTGGTCAAGGTGCAGACGGGCATAGGCAGCGTCGATGCAGCGGCCTACCTGCGCCAGGCCGCCGAGATCGAGTCGCACGAGGCAGGCGCCAGCAACGCGCACAGCCACCCGGAGACCTTTATCCGCGCCCGCGCGCTGGCGCTGTGGTGGGAGGGCGCGGCCGGCCTGGACCAGTGGATCGAGACCCGGCTGCATGGTCCGCTGGCGCTGGAGCGGCTTGACCTGCCGGGGCAACGGCGGCTGCAGGCGCTGACGCGCGGCTTCCTTGCCCATTACCTGGCCGGCACGCCGCTGGCGAGCGAGGCGGTGCTGGCACAGGTGCGCATGCTCTTTCCCGACTGGCGCGACGACGAGCCCGCGGTGGGCCCGGAGGCATTCGCCGCGGAGGTGGCCGGCGATGACGTGCGCGCCTACCTCAATGCGCTGATGATGGACCTGGCCCTGGCCGACCCGGACCAGCAGGAGGCGGCGCTGCTGCGCGCCGGCCGGGTGGCGCAGGCGCTGGGCAGCCTGGACGCGCTGCACGGCAACCTGCGCCGCGATGCCGGCTTCGGCAAGCGCGAGATGGACCGCTACAACCGCCAACTGGCCAAGGAGGCCCAGGCATGAACGACAGCACGATCGCCAACAGCGCGCCGCGTACCCTGCGCGCCTTGATCGAGGCGCAGGCGGGCGCGGCATTGCCCACCGACGACGTACTGGTGCTGATGCTGCCGCTGTTCCAGCAGGTCGCCGCGTTGCACGCGCAGGGCAGGGTCGCCTCGCTCGACGCCGACAGTATCCTGGTGGGCGAGGATGGCGCGCTCGGCCTGCGCCGGCCGGACGGCGAGCTGCCGGTCATGGATATCGGCGCCGTGCACCGGGTGCAGCCGCATCCGGCTTCGGGCCTGAACATCGTCGGCACGTTGCAGCGCGGCCATGCCGACGACGGGCGCCGCGAGGAAACCGACCTGACGCTGCAACTGGATCCCGCGGCGCCGATCGAGCGCCCGGTGTACCTGCCCGGCCCGGCCAGCTGGGAGTTGCTGGTCGGCCACCACGACGAGATCGGCGACATCTTCCTGCTCGGCATGGCGCTGGCCAGCCTGGCCTGCGGCGCGGACCTCGCCGACGAGGACGATCTGCGCGAGTTCGTTGCCTGCCGGCGCAACCTGTTCCTGCTGCACGAGCGGCTGCACCCCATCGTGGCCGCGGTGATCGTGGAGATGACCGAGATCAACCGGCACGACCGCGCCACCGACGTGGCCTCGCTGGCCACGCGGCTGCGCACCTGGCGCGAGCAGCCGCTGGCCCTGGAGGTGGAGCGTGCGCTGGCCGGGGCCAGCGGTGCGGCGCCGCGCCGCACGGCGGTGCTCGCGCATCTGCGCGACCGCCTGTTCGACCTGTCCCGGCGCAACCGCCTGCTGTACTTCCGCCCCACCGCGGCCAGCGTCAACCTGACCGTGGCCAGCGTGCCGCTGATGCTGCAGATCGAAAGCGTGCGGCCGGAGCACATCTGCACTTGGGGCGGCCCGTTCGCCGCCGAGCTGGTGGACGGCAAGCCGGTTTCGCTGCAGCGCTGGCTGCGCTTCGACGACCAGCCCTACCTGCCGGCGGCGCTGGACCGGCTGATCGCCGAAACACGCCGCGACCGTGCCGAGTTCGGCTTCAGCAACCTGCGCCTGGTAGTGGCGTTCCTGCGCTGGCACAACCTCAAGGAAGCACCGGACGAGCGTATCGTGACGCCGCTGCTGTGGCTGCCGGTGGAACTGGTCAAGCGCAAGGGCGTGCGCGACCAGTACGTGATCCAGTGCACCAGCGGCGAGGCCGAGTTCAACCCGGTGCTGCGCCACCACCTGAGCCAGCTGTACGACATCCGCCTGGACGAAACGGTGGACCTGGGCAAGACCTCGCTGGCCGAGATCCATGCCAGTCTCCTGGCGCAGATCCGCGGCTCCGAGCCGTCGGTGGAACTGCGCCTGGTGGACAAGGCCGCGGTGCGGCTGGTGCGGCAAAAGGCGCTGCAGCGCATGCAGCAGTTCCAGCGCCGCAAGCCGGGCGTGGCCGCCGCGCGCGCAAGCGGCGGTGGCTGGCTGCCGCCTTACAGCTATGCGCAGGACGACTACCGCCCGCTGGGGCGGGCGCTGTTCGAGCACTGGGTCCGGCCGAGCGAGCTGCCACAGCGCTTCGAGGCGGGCGCCGCGCCCAGCGCCGGCCCACGCCAGCCGAATATCGCCCAGCCTGCTGCCGGCACCGCCGATGCTGCCGATGCCGGCGACCGCAAGGGCTTTGTGCTGCAGGAATCCGAAGGCCACCGCTATGCCTGGGACCTGGACCTGACCCAGGTGACGCTGGCCAACTTCAACTACAAGAAGATGTCGCTGGTGCGCGACTACGCGCAACTGCTGGACGAACCCGGGCCCAACCCCGCCTTCGACCGCGTGTTCTCGATCGAGCCGCGTGACATCGAGACGCAGGCGCCGGCACCACTGGCGCCGGGCGAGCAGTGGAGCGTGGTGGCGTCCGACGCCACGCAGAACGCCGCCGTCGGCCTGGCGCGCAGCCAGCGCAGCTTCATCATCCAGGGCCCGCCCGGCACCGGCAAGTCGCAGACCATCACCAACCTGATCGCCGACTACGCCGGACGCGGCAAGCGCGTGCTGTTCGTCTGCGAGAAGCGCGCCGCGCTGGACGTGGTGTTCCACCGGCTCAAGCAAAGCGGGCTGGATCCGCTGTGCTGCCTGATCCATGACTCGCAGACCGACAAGAAGGCCTTTATCGCCGATCTGCGCGCCTGCTATGAGCAGTGGATCGCCCAGCCGCACGACGGCGACGCGGCCGCGGCGCGCCGGGCACAGGTGGCCGGGGCCCTGGCGGGGCAGCAGCAGCGTATCGACCGCTTCGAGTCGGCGATGGCGGCCGCGCCCGAGGCGCTGGGCGATAGCGTGCGCGTGCTGCTGCGCCGCGTGGCCGGACTGCCCGCGGCGCCCGAGACCGGCCCGGCCATGCGGGAGCGCTTGCCGGCGCTGGCCAGCTGGGATCGCCAGCGCGAACTCACCCAGCGCGTGCATCGCGCCATGCGCGAGCGCTTCGGCATGGACGCGCTTGCCGCGCACCCGTTCGCCCGGCTGCCGCGGGAGCTACTGGCCGACGAGCGCGCTTTCGGCCGCGCCGAGCAGTTGTGCAGCGATACCGAGGCGCTGTTCGACGCGCTGGACCCGCTGCTGGACAGCACCGCCAGCCTGATCGGCCACGACACCGCGCTGGAACAGGCCCGTGCGATCGCCGCCGATTGCCAATGGCTGCTCGACACCGGCCTGGCCGCGCACCTGGATCTGCTCGATCCGGCATCGCCGGCACAAGGCGCGCTGCGCCAGGTGCGGGCCGAACTTGAAACGCGCGCCCAGGCGCTCACCGCCGCCCAGGCAGCGACGTCCAACTGGCGCGACAAGCTCAGCTCCGGCGACACCGAGTCGGCGCTGGCGCTGGTCCGGCGCCTGGAGCCGTCGCTGGCGCGCTGGCTGCAGCCAGCCTGGTGGCGCCTGCGCGGCGAGCTGAAGCGCCGCTATGACTTCGGCAAGCATGCCGTGCATCCGGGCTTCGGCAAAGTGCTGGAGGCGCTGGCCGCCGAGCACGCGGCCGGCGCCGCGCTGGCCGCGTGCGATGCCGACAGCCGCAAACGCTATGGCGTCGTCGCGATGCAGGACTTCCTGCGCGCGCTGGCCGAACTGGAGCAGCGCGCGCAGTCAGCCAGCGGTCCGCGCGAACTGGTTGCCCATCTGCGCCAGGCTGTCGATCCGGCCGCCACGGCGCGCGCGCAAGCCGGCGCGCGCGAGGCGCTGGACAAGCTGGCCCTGCGCGTGCGCGACGGACTGACCCTGGCCCCGGACGCGCGCCTGGGCGACATTGCCGAGTTGCTGCGCGACCTGCGCGAAGCGCTGGATGACCTGCCCGACCTGCTGCCGCTGCTGCGCGCCGTCCATGCCGCCGATCCGGCCTGCGCCGCCACGCTGCAGTTGCTGGACCACGCACCGGCGCAACTGGAGGCGCTGGTCGCCGACGAGGCGTTGCGCCGCCTGGAGCGCGAGAGCCCGGCGCTGGCGCACTTCAGCGGGGCGGCGCTGGCGCAGGCCGCGCGCGCGGTAGCGCAGGGCCAGCGCGAGCTGCTCGCGCTCAACGCCCAGGTGATACGCGCAACGTTGCACCGGCAGTTTGCCGAGCACGTGCGCCAGTCCTCGCTGTCGGCGACGCAACTGGATGCCGACGGCAAGGCATTCAAGAAGCGCTATGCCACCGGCCGGCGCGAACTGGAACACGAGTTCGGCAAGAGCATGCGCCACCGCTCCATCCGCGACCTCAGCGACGACGAGACCGGGCTGGTCATCAACGACCTGAAGCCGATCTGGCTGATGAGCCCGCTGTCGGTGTCCGACACGCTGCCGCTGTCGCCGGACCTGTTCGACGTGGTGATATTCGACGAGGCCAGCCAGATTCCCACGGAGGAAGCGGTGCCTGCGCTGAGCCGGGCGCGCCAGGTGGTGGTGGTCGGCGACGAGATGCAGCTGCCGCCGACCAGCTTCTTCTCGGCCAGCGGCGCCGAGGGCGACGACGAGATCGTGGTGGAGGAGGAAGGAGAGCGCATCGCCATCAACCTGGACTCGGACAGCCTGCTGAACCAGGCCGCGCGCAACCTGCCCGCCACCCTGCTGGCGTGGCACTACCGCAGCCGCCACGAATCGCTGATCAGCTTCTCCAACGCCGCCTTCTACGACGGCCGCCTAGTGACCATTCCCGACCGTCTGCTGGAGCAGGCCGAGGACGAGGCAGCGCCGCTGCGCTCGGACCAGGAAGACGCCGGCATCGCCGGGGCCGACGCGCTGCTGGCACGGCCGGTCAGCTTCCACCGGCTGGGCGATGGCGTCTACCTCGACCGGCGCAACGCGCCGGAAGCGCGCTATATCGCCCAGACCGTGCGCGAGATGCTGCGCCGCGAGACCGGGCTGAGCCTGGGCATTGTCGCCTTCTCGGAGGCGCAGCAAACCGCCATCGAGTCCGCGCTGGAGGCGCTGGCCAGCGAGGACGCGGACTTTGCCATGCGCCTGGAGCGCGAGTACGTGCGCGAGGACGACGACCAGTTCAACGGCCTGTTCGTCAAGAACCTGGAGAACGTCCAGGGCGACGAGCGCGACGTGATCATCCTGAGCATCTGCTACGCGCCTGGCCCCGACGGCAAGATGCTGATGAACTTCGGCCCGATCAACCAGCGCGGCGGCGAGAAGCGCCTCAACGTGATTTTCAGCCGCGCGCGCCACCGCATGGCGGTGGTGTCGACGATCCAGGCGGAAGCCATCACCAATGTGCACAACGATGGCGCTGCCGCGCTGCGCGCTTTCCTGCAGTTCGCGCAAGCCAGCGCGCGCGGCCAGTTCGAACGCGCGCAGGCGGTGCTCGGCGCCCTGAACCTGGGCGCGCGCGATGCCTTCACGCGCCAGGCCGCGTCCGACAGCATCCGCGACGCGATGGCCGAGGCGCTGCGCTCGCGCGGCCACCAGGTGCACGTCAATGTCGGCCGCTCCCAGTTCCGCTGCGACCTGGCCATCGCCGATCCGTCCGCGCAGGGCTATGCGCTGGCGATCCTGCTCGATGCGCCGGCCGAGGCCGTGGCGGACACCGCCGAGCGCTACGTGTTCCGTCCCGGCATCCTGCGCAGCTTCGGCTGGCGGGTGCTCGACATTCCCGGCAAGGACTGGCTGCACGATGCCGGCGCGGTACTGGCCCGCATCGAAGCCATGCTGGCCGACGGCGAGGACCGCGCGCTGGATGCGGAAGTCGAGCCGCTGGCGCCGGTGGTGACACCACCAGCGCAACCGCTGGCGCCGGCTTCGGATTCAGGTTCGGCCAACGACGCCAGCACCGGCACCTCCGCAAGCGGCGCCAGGCAAGCGGAACTGGTGCGGGCGCTGCGCTTCGAGCAGGGCAGTTCGCGCAAGTTCTGGCGCGCCAGCCTTAGCGGCACCGAGCTGAGCGTCAGCTACGGCCGCATCGGCAGCAGCGGGCAGGTCAATCTCAAGCAGTTCGACACTGCCGAGCGGGCCCGTCGCGAGATGGACAAGCTGGTGGCGGAGAAGCTGCGCAAAGGCTACGTAGAGGAGTAGGAGGGACGGCTGCGGGGGGCCCCGCCCCCTCATTCACAAGGCGTACAACAGGCCAAGCACGAGCAGGCATCCGGCAAGCTTCAGGTAATAGCTGCCGCCGTGGCGGGGTTCGCTTGTGCGCGGTGCTTTGGTGAAGTGCGGCGTCATATTGCTTACCAGGTAGGTTGGCCAGGGGAAGCACAGGCAATGCGCGCTTCGGGCCCGCGAGCACTCAAGCTCCGCGGCGCCACCGAATTGCCGGGCCTTACAAGGTTAGGAACTGGCCCGTGCAAATGGCGTAAAGAGGTATTGCCCTGCCATAGAGCTTTCGTAAATCCCGTCTTCACCGCGGTGCCGCTTCATGTACTTGGGCGGGGGCGGTATCGGACGCGCCCCGGCAAGCGTGCTGCGCGGTGATTCCCCACCTACAATTGATTATCCGGGGCGATCCGGCGCGGACCTTTGCTTTGTTGGGAGCCGGCTATCGCGGTCGCCCCGCCAACCCGTTCGGCCAGGTTTCGGGCAGACCGGCAGCGTACCTAGGTCCGGTCACAGCAGGCCATGGATGACGTTCCGGCAAAGGAGCACGATCGATGCGATCGCCAGGCGGATCCGGCACGCGGCTGAGAGGCATTGCCGCCAGGATCGTGGCGGTCGTCGCCGTGCTGATCGTCGTCAGCCGCGTCACCGGCATGCTGGTTGACTGGCTGTGGTTTTCCTCCGTCGGCTACGCGGACGTCTTCTGGACGATCCTCTTTACCCAGGCGCTTCTTTTCGCCGCCGTCTTCGTGGCTTCGGCGGGCGCGATATGGGCGTCGGGATGGCTGGCGCACCGCTACGCGAGCCCTGGCGCCTGGAAGCTGGAGTCGGCATCTCCGCCCGGGATGCCGGAGGTCCTGAGCGAACTGGTCGGCGACGTCGCGCCCCACGTCCACTGGCGCACCGCCATCGCCGGGGCCGCCGTCCTCGTGGGCCTGTTCCTCGCCGTCAGCGAAGCCTCGGACTGGGACATCGCGCTGCGCTATGTCAATCAGGTGCCCTTTGGCAAAGGCGATCCGATCTTTGGCAAGGACATCGGCTTCTACCTCTTCTCGCTGCCCGCCTATATCGCGCTCAGGAACTGGCTGCTATTGCTGCTCGGCTGCAGCGCGGTCGTCGCCGCGGTGGTGTACGGACTGCGCGGCGACATCGCATTCCTGCAGTCGCCGCGCGGGCTTTCGCCAGCAGCCGCCACCCACGGCTCTGTGCTGCTGGGACTGTTCTTCCTGCTGCAGGCCTGGTCTTACTGGCTCGACCGCTTCCTGCTGCTCTACGGCGACAACGGCGTCGTGGTGGGCGCCGGCTATACCGATGTCCATGTCGGGCTGCCGGTCCTGTGGCCGCTGATCGGCCTGGCCACCGCTGCCGCGGTCGCCTCATTGGCCAATATACGCTGGCGGAGCTATCGGATTCCCGCGGCGTCGGCGCTGATCGTGTTCGGCGGCGCATTCGTATTCGCCGTGGCCTACCCGGCGCTGTTCCAGCGCTTCTATGTCAAGCCGAACGAGCTACAGCTGGAAACGCCCTATATCCAGCACAATATTGCGCTGACGCGGGAGGCCTATGGCCTGGCGCAGATCGCGGTAAAGCCGTTTCCGGCCCAACAGAACCTGAATCTCGCCACGCTCCAGGCCAATCGCCCGACCATCGACAACATCCGCCTGTGGGACTTGCAGCCGTTGCGGGATACCTATGCGCAGTTGCAGGAGATCAGGACCTATTACAAATTCCTGGCGACGGACATCGACCGCTACCGGTTTGCCGCCGGCTATCAGCAAGTCATGCTTTCGGCGCGGGAACTGGAGCCGTCGCTGCTGCCGGCAAATGCCCAGACCTGGGTCAACCTGCATCTGCTGTTCACCCACGGCAACGGCGTCGTGATGTCGCCGGTCACGGAGAAATCCGCGGAGGGCTTGCCCTCCCTTTACCTGAAGGATATTCCGCCCGTCTCCAACGGCGGCCCCGCCATCCGCGAGCCGCGCCTGTACTTCGGCGAAGGCGGCAAGGGCTACGTTATCGTCAACGGCAACGCGCCAGAGTTCGACTATCCCAAGGGCGACGAGAACGTCTATACAAACTACAGCGGGCGCGACGGCATCGGCATCGGCAGCCTGGCGCTGCAGGCCCTCTTCGCCTGGCAGTTCGACGATCCCAACATCCTGGTGACCGGCTACATCACACCCTCAAGCCGGATCCTGCTCCATCGCAACATCCAGGACCGGGTACGCACGATCGCCCCGTTCCTCGGCCTCGACCATGACCCCTACATCGTCGCAAGCGGCGGGCGGCTTTACTGGATCCAGGATGCCTATACCACCAGCCGCTGGTTCCCGTACTCCCAGCCGGCCAGCGAAGACGGCGACAACTACATACGCAATGCGGTCAAGGTAGTGATCGATGCGTACAACGGGACTGTCGACTTCTATGTCAGCGATCCCGCCGATCCCATCGYGCGGACGTACCAGCGCATTTTCCCGGGCCTGTTCAAGGCACTGGGCACGATGCCGCAGGACCTGCAGCAACATATCCGCTATCCCGAGGACCTGTTCCTGATCCAGGCGCAGATCTACCGTGCCTACCACATGGAAGCGCCGGAAGTCTTTTACAACCGGGAGGATCTCTGGCAGTTCCCCCGCAAGCTGGCCGACATTGACGCCGGGACCGGGGCCGGGACTGGCGCCGGCGCGCCGATGTCGCCCTACTACATGATTGTTCGGCTCCCGGCGGAGCCGCGCGCCGAGTTCGTTCTGATGCTGCCGATGGTGCCCAGCCGGCGCGAGAACATGATTGCGTGGCTGGCGGCACGCTGCGATCCTCCCGACTACGGCAAGCTCGTCGTCTACGCGTTTCCCAAGGACAAGCTGATCTACGGGCCGTTCCAGATCGAAGCGCGCATCCAGCAGAACACCGAGATCTCCCAGCAGATTTCCCTGTGGAACCAGATGGGTTCGCGCGTCATCCGCGGCCATCTCCAGGTCGTGCCCATCGAGAACGCGATACTCTACGTCTCCCCGCTCTACCTGCGCGCGGAGTCCGGGCAATTGCCCGAGCTGAAGCGGGTGATCGCCGCCTACGGCGACCATGTGGTCATGGAGGAGACCTTGGGCGCCGCACTGGCGGCGCTCTTCAAGGAAGCCGCCCCCGCGGCGGCGCAGCGCCAGGGCACGTCGGACAGCCGCGCCCGCGAGGCACTTGCCCACTATGACCGCGCCATGGAGCGGTTGAAAGCGGGCGACTGGACCGGTTTTGGCGCGGAACTCGATGCCCTCCGGCCACTGCTCGAAGCGCTCGGCGCCGGGCGTTCCAATGAACAAAAATGACGGCCGGCTATGCCACTGGCAACTGGTGACTGGTAACTAATGGCATCCGAGGATGAGGCCCATATCCAGGTAGGCCAGCTGGGCACTGAAATGGCCAGCGGCGGCATGAACAGCGCGCTGCGCGACGCCGCCCGCTTTGCCGAAGTGATACGCAAGGCCACCTCGGGAGACCACCCGGATACCATCGCTGGCAAAGCGGTTCGGATCGAACCATCGCAGGACCATCGAATCGCCGGAGACGTTCGCCAGTGCGGTCCAGGCCGTCTATGCGGCGATCCCCCGCCAGGCACTGCGCGGATATCGGCACCGGCGCTGATCGCGCTGGCCTGCGCGGCGGGCATCCTGCGCTGGTCGATGATCGGCCTGGCCGAAACGGCCAGCGTAGCCATGCTTGCGCAATTGCTGCAAGGCGCCACGCTCGGCTTCACCCAGCTTGGCGCAGCGCAATACATCCGCACCCGCGTACCGGAGCAAGTCATCTCCAGCGGCACCGGGCTTTACGCAGCCTGCGCTGGCCTGCTGACAGCCAGCTGTGTACTGCTGGGCAGCTTCCTCTTCGCCAGCGTCGGCGGACGCGCCTTCCTGCTGACTTCGGCCATGTGCGGCGCCGGCCTGGCGGCGGCGCTTGCCTTGCAAGCGCATGAGGCACGGCAGGCAAGCGGCCTGGATGCAGGATGAGTCAACGGGCCGGGCGGACATCGAACGGGAAAGCCGCCGGGTAGTCTGCGCTCCGTCCTTGCGGGTGAAGCGCCGCTTCCCGTCGTCGCGCATGGCGGCATGCGGATCGCCGGCGGGGTAGCTCACCGCGTCGCCCGGCGTGCGGTCCTTCAGATCAAAAGGCAAGCAATCACGATCTGTGCGGATTTCAAGGTGGTGCGCCATGCCACCCGCCGCCAAACCGGCAACCATGCCCGGGAGAAGATGCGCCTTACTGTGGCCGTTCCGTGCGGCGGAACCGCTTCCAGAGCCGTCGCTGATTTTCCCGATCAGCGACGAGGCGTGCCGACAGGAATCCTCTGGCATAGATTGCGCCGCCTGAGACACTTTCGTTGGCCTGCTGAAGACAACCGAGGAGGTGGCCAGCCACGGCCATGTCATTGCCCCAGCCAAGGTCATCCTGCAGCCTGGCGAGCACGCCGCGAAAATTGTCCAGCGACTTCCGCCGGAACAGCGACGCGAAAAATTCGGCTGCATAGCGCAGCTTCTTTGCGGCAATACGAGCGCGATGCCGCCGTGGCGCGTCGAGCTTGTGCAGCCCTCGCCCGCGACGGACAAGCTTGCGATGGCGCGCGCGCAGCACATCGCGAGCCAGCTCGCTTGCCGGCATGGCCAGCAGCATTTGCTTTGACGGTTCCGCATCCCCCTGCCAGGACGCAACCGCCATCCAGTGTCCCAGCGCGAGAACCAGCCGCGCATAGCGCGCGGAACGAACCGCTTCGGCGGCATCATGCCGTCGAGCACTCGCAATCTCCGCGGCGGCCTCGCTGACACGCCGAAGACCAGGGAGGTCCTCCTCCCCCGCCGAAACCTGAGGCAGCGTCGAATGGGCAAGCACCTCCCAGTCCCTGGACTTGCCCAACTCGCCTGCAATCCATTTGATTTCGTCCTGCAGCTCGGCGGGCAGCGTGACCACGCCGGAGAACATATCGAGCGCAGAGCGAAAACGGCGTAGCCCGACGCGCATCTGATGTACGCCCTCCGGCGACTGCGCGCTCGCGACTACAGCTTCGTTGGCGTGGACTTGCGCAAGGCAGTTCCGCGCGATCTCCCGGAAAGCATCCCCCACGGAGCCCTGCCGCTCCAGCACGAGCGGCTTCGCACGCACGGCTTTCGGCTTCTCGCAGACAAGCAGGCCGTAGCCGCGATCGCCTTTGCTCGCCAGGCTAAGGCGCACCGGCACCGTGTCGGCCAGATTCAGCGCCAGTGCATAGAGGTGGTCCGCCTTGCCACGCTTGAGTTCCAGCTCCAGTTCGGAAAATGACTGGCTTGATTCGCCGGCAACCACGGTACAGGTATCGATCGCGAGCTCGACTTCATCTCCCTCGGGAAGCCCTAGCAGCCACACAGTGCGACAAACGTCCGTACAGAACGCCGGTGCCAGTTGCTCCTGTAGCTGGTGCGTCTTCATCACCGGTGAGAGTGGCGATGTCTCAGGCACGATCGCCAGCAATGCAGCGATATCGGGCGCGTTACCGGCAACCGGCGTTTCGTACTCTTCTCGCTCGAACAGGCCCGCACGGCGTGCGCCCGCTGACTTCAAGGTCTGCACATAGTGACCGGCCGCCTGACGAACCCGGAGCGATGCGGCCTGCCGCCAGAGCAGCAGATCCGGTGTGTCGAAATAGTCGCTACGCAACGCTTCCTCGCGCGGCGGTTCCACCTGCAATGTCGGGAGCAGGGGAAGGTCGCGCAGCACGTGAGACTGTTCCTGCGCAAGCTCGAACTTCAGTGCCCTCTCCATGGCATGTCTCCCCGCCTGAACCACGAACGTGCGTTTGAAAGGTGCTACGGGATTTTCCGGCGGGCGGGCCGCCACCCATGCCGCGCAAGCGGTCTCCGGGAAATTCCCTGAGGAACGCTAGCCTGCGAATTGATATCCTAAGGTTAGACCCTCGTTAATGCCTGGAGGGTCGCACATTGCGTCGGGAAGACATCCGTTCGCCCGCGTATGCACATCCAGCCAACACGGCGGGTGGAGCCGCAAGAAAGTTGAGCCGGAGTTCGCCACTGCGCGCTGGCGGACTCCGTGCACACCATAACAGCGAGAGTGCATGGAAAGTAACAAGCGCGCCGGCTATTACGAATTTAAGGCCTACACCGAGCCACTTACGAATGGAAAGCACCAGGGATTCGTTCTTGTCCGCCATCACACACTTGCCGGGACACTGCAGACGGTGTTTCGCGCGGGACGGCCTTCCATGGAAGAAACCGAGGCCTTTGCCATGGCCGAGACGCGGGTCGCCGATCTCATTGAACTGATCGGCAGCGGTCGGCTGCCCCCGTCTTCGCGGGCGCATCCCGGCTAGCTGCCTTGGGACGAACGCCGTGGAAGTGGTCGCTACGCCAGTTGAAATTCGAGCCCCCATTTACAGCAGCACTGAGAGCCCCGGAACCTATGTCCAAGACCATCAAGAAGCAGTACCTGAAGGCGCTCAACCGACGCCTGAAGAAGGAATCGGCAGGCCGGTTCGACACGGTGTTTGTCTTCTATCCAGTGGGCTCAAAGCCGAAAAAGGCGACCGGCGTGACAGCAAGCGCGCCCGCCGATGAGCAGGTCCTCGCAGTCATGGACGCGGTCCAGGCTCGCGTATTCGCCAGGTTCGAGGATTCGGCAAAGCGCGGATAGGCAGATATTCCGGCGACGGCAGGCCGCGTCGAYGCCATGACGCAAATGCAACCCGGGCCGTAGACTAGTTCCCTTTTTGCTTATCCCACGGCCTCTTCTCCCGCGCGATGAGGTTCCGGGCTTCATGCTGCTGAAAGCTCACCATACAAATCGGCGGCTTGGACGAGCTCAACCGTCGCGCAGCGCTGCAGGCCAAAAATCCATCTTGCATATATCTGACTTATCAACTACTGTTTCGTCAATAACATCGATGAGGTCTCACCGTGGATCATTACTCGAAGGAGAACTATCAGCTCATGCAGAGCGTAGGGTTCTTTCTCAACCGTGCCCGCGACGGCCTCCTGATCGAAATGGATGCGGCTCTGAGAGACCTGGACATCACTGCCCAGCATATGGGGATTCTGCTCCTCCTGACGCGTGGCGAGGCCCACACGCCGTTCGAGATGAGCAAGCTGCTCTGCATCGACAGCGGCCTGATGACCCGCATGCTGGACAAACTGGAAAGCAAGGGCCTGCTGGCGCGCAGCCGTAGCGTCGACGATCGCAGGATGGTCAACCTGACGCTGACGGAGAAGGGCATGGCCGTCGCAGAGCGCATTCCGGAAGTGGCGCCGAAGGTGCTCAATGCCCGACTGAAGATGTTCAGCCCGGAGGAATTCACTGAATTTCGCCGGCTCCTTGCCAAATTTGCGAATATTTGATCGCTTTTTTTTGCTTATTTAACTGACAGGTCAGATAATGTACAATCAGATTACCTCCTCGACACGCCGCTTTGCCGGCCCCGCGCTCTCGGTGTTGATGGCGGCGGTCCTGGCCGGCTGCGCCAACTATGCCGGCATCCACAGCGACAAGCACATCGCCGAAGCCACTGCCTAYGCCACCACGCAGAGCATCCCCGCCGAGCAAGGCCGCTGGCCTTCGGCGGACTGGACCGACCAGTTCGGCGATGCCCAGCTCATGACGCTGATCGGCGAAGCGCTGCAAGGCAGCCCGTCGCTGGAAAAGGCCCGGGCTCGCGTGGCGGCCGCCACGGCGCTCAGCGAGGGAGCCAATGCCAATACGCTGCCGCAGGTAGGCGCCGGCTATTCCTGGACGCGGCAACGTTTCTCGGAAAGCACGCTCGTGCCGCCCCCGTTCGCCGGGTCCTGGCAGTCGGAGAACAAGGCTGTCATCAACGCCTCTTATGAACTCGATCTGTGGGGCAAGAACCGCGAAGCCCTGAAGTCCGCCGTATCCGCGGTGCACGCCAGCGAGGCCGAGGCGGAACAGGTGAAGCTGACGCTAAGCAGCGCGATTGCCCGGGCCTACAACGAACTGGCCCGCCTCTACGCGCTGCACGACATTGCGCAGGACGAAGTGAAGCAGCGCCGTGGCGTGCTGCGCGTGACTAACGGGCGCGTGACCATGGGACTGGAGACCGAGGTCGAGAAGCGCACCGCCGAAGCCAACCTGGCCGCCAGCGAAGTCGCGCTCTCCTCGCTCGACGGCAATATCCAGCGCACGCGCTACCAACTGGGCGCGCTGCTCGGCCAGGGTCCGGACCGTGGCCTGGCGATCAGCCGCCCTGCCCTGGCCACCGGCGACGAAGTCCGCCTGCCCGACAACCTGCCGGCCGATCTGGTCTCGCGCCGTCCCGACATCGTCGCCGCTCGCTGGCGCGTCGATGCCACCCTGCATGACATCAAGGTGGCCAAGGCGGAGTTCTATCCGGACATCAACCTGTCCGCCGCGATCGRCCTCGACGCCTTTGGCTGGGGCCGCTTCCTGCGCGCTGCCAGCCGCACGGCCTCGGCCGGTCCCGCGATTCACCTGCCGATCTTCGATGGCGGCGCGCTGCGCGCGCAGCTCAAGGGCCGCTACGCCGATTTCGACTTTGCCGTCGCGAACTACAACGAGACCCTGGTGAACGCCCTGACCGATGTTGCGACCCAGCTCTCCGATATTCGCGCCTTCGACACGCAGATCGACAGCGCGCTGCGCAGCGACACCGCCGCGCAGCGCGCGCTGACCCTGGCTCTGGCGCAGTACAAGGCAGGCCTGACCAACCAGCTCACCGTTCTGAACGCGCAGACCAATGCACTCTCCAGCAGCCAGGCGGTAGCCAACCTGCGCATGAATCGCCGCGACCGGCAGATTGCCCTCGCCGCGGCGCTGGGTGGCGGCTACACGGATGCCTCTGACTCAACCAGACAGGCGGCACAGTCCCGCTAACTCCGCTCTCAACGAAAACAAACACGAACGCGAAAACGAACAGGTGACACCATGAACGAAACGACCAAGACCGACCAGGCTACCGCCGAAGCCCAACCCGCCAAGTCCTCCACGCAAAACACCCGCAAGCGGCTGCTTGCCTTGCTCGGCCTGGCCAGCGCGCTCGCCGTGGCCGGCTACGGCGCCTACTACTACAGCGTGGCGCGCTTTCACGAGGAAACCGATGACGCCTATGTCAACGGCAACCTGGTCCAGCTCACGCCGCAAGTCATCGGCACGGTGATCGCGGTCAATGCCGACGATACGCAGATCGTGAAGGCCGGCGAGCCGGTGGTATCCCTCGACGCCGCCGATGCCAGGGTTGCGCTCGCCAGCGCCGAGGCCGCGCTGGGCCAGACCGTACGCCAGGTCAGCGCCCTTTATGTCAACAACAACGTGCTCGACGCCACGGTGCGGCAACGCCAGGCGGACCTCGCCCGCGCCAGGGACGACCTGCGCCGCCGTACCGAGGTGGGCGAAGCCGGCGCCGTAGCCGCCGAAGACGTGGCGCACGCCCGCGATGCGGTCAAGGCCGCCGAAGCCGCGCTTGATAGCGCTCGTCAGCAACTGGCCTCGAACCATGCGTTGACGGACCAGGCGTCCGTTGCCGACCACCCCGGCGTGCTCGCCTCCGCGGCCAAGGTGCGTGACGCGTATCTGGCCAATGCCCGCAACACGCTTCCCGCCCCGGTCACGGGATACGTGGCGCGGCGTTCGGTGCAGGTAGGCCAACGCGTTGCCCCCGGCACGCCGCTAATGGCCATCGTGCCGCTCGACGGCGTTTGGGTGGACGCCAATTTCAAGGAAGTCCAGCTCAAGCACATCCGCATGGGCCAGCCGGTCGAACTGCATGCCGACCTGTACGGCGGCAGCGTGACCTACCACGGCAAGGTGGTGGGCTTCTCGGCCGGCACCGGCAGCGCCTTCTCCGCGCTGCCCGCGCAGAACGCCACCGGCAACTGGATCAAGGTCGTGCAGCGCCTGCCCGTGCGTATCCTGCTCGATCCGGCGGAACTGCGCGCGCACCCGCTGCAGATCGGCCTGTCGATGCAGGTCGACGTGGCAACCCACACGGCCACCGGCTCGCAGCTCGCCACCGGCGGCGAAACGCCATATCGCACGACCTATCGCACCGATGTGTTCCAGCGCTATGGCGAAGAGGCCGACCGCGAGATCACGCGGATCATTGCACAGAACAGCAACGGCAAGTCCGGCACGGACGTGGCGAAGCTGCCGGCGCAGCGTACGGCGCAAGGCGCGAAGCCTCAGCCGCTCATGCAAGCGGCCGGGGCCTGAGCACCGCAATGCACCAGCCCTCTCTCGTCCATTTATCTGACATATCAGATTACTAGCCGGACCGCTGCCGCAGATCGTGCGGCGGCTGCCCCAGAGCGAATCTCTTTCGGAACGCCCCCATGCAATCCCCAGCCCAGACCCAGACCGCACCCGCCCCGCTCACCGGCGGCAAGCTCGTGCTGGGAAGCTTCGCCGTGGCCCTGGCCACCTTTATGAACGTGCTGGACTCGTCGATCGCCAACGTCGCGATCCCGACCATCTCCGGCAACCTCGGTGTGTCGATCGACGAAGGCACCTGGGTGATCACATTGTTCGCCGCGGCCAACGCCGTCGCGATTCCGTTGACGGGTTGGCTGACCCAGCGTGTGGGTCAGATCCGCCTGTTCGTCACCGCGATCCTCCTGTTCGTGCTGTCGTCCTGGCTGTGTGGCATTGCCCCCAACCTGACCGTGCTGCTCGCCGCGCGGATCCTGCAAGGCGCGGTGGCAGGACCTCTGATCCCGTTGTCGCAATCCATCCTGCTGGGCTCGTATCCCAAGGAGAAGAGCGCCATGGCGCTGGCGCTGTGGGCCATGACCGCCACCGTGGGCCCGATCGCCGGCCCCGCGCTGGGCGGCTGGATGACCGACAGCTACTCGTGGTCCTGGATCTTCTACATCAACGTGCCGGTCGGCCTGTTTGCCGCGGCCGTTACGTGGGCCGTCTACCGCGACCGCGAGACGCCGGCCCGCAAGCTGCCGATCGACCTGGTGGGCCTGGCCTCGCTGATTACCTGGGTCGCCTCGTTGCAGATCATGCTCGACAAAGGCAAGGACCTGGACTGGTTCAACTCCCCGGTCATCATCATCCTGGCCGTGGTGGCGCTGCTCAGTTTCCTCTTCTTCGTGATCTGGGAGTTGACCGAAGAGAATCCGATCATCGACCTGCGCCTGTTCAAGGGCCGCAACTTCCTGGCCGGCACCGTCGCCATCTCGGTTGCCTTCGCGGTCTTCTTTGCCAACCTGGTCGTGTTGCCGCAATGGATGCAACAGTACCTGGCCTACCCGGCCGTCAACGCCGGCCTGGCGACCGCACCRCTGGGGATCTTCGCCGTGCTGCTCACGCCGGTGCTGGGCAAGCTGATGCCCAAGGCGGAATTGCGCGTGCTCGCCACGCTCTCCTTCGTCGGCTTCGCGGCTGTCTTCTTCATGCGTTCCCACTACACCACCGGCGTGGATACCTTCACCCTGGTGCTGCCCACCCTGCTGCAAGGCATTCCGACCGCGCTCTTCTTCGTCCCGCTGACCGCGATCATCCTCTCGGGCCAGCCGCCAGAGAAGATTCCCGCCGCCGCCGGCCTGTCCAACTTCGCCCGCGTCTTCTGCGGGGCGGTAGGTACGTCGCTGGCCACGACCGGCTGGAACAACCGCGCCGTGCTGCACCACGCCCAACTGGCCGAGCAAGCCAGTCCGAACAACCCGCTGTACGGTGCCGCCCTCCAGTCGATCCAGTCGACACTGGGCTTCACGCCGGGCCAGGCCGTCGCGTATTTCGAGCGCAGCCTGAACACGCAAGCCATCATGCTGGGCCTGAACGACATCTTCTGGATCTCGGGTGTGATCTTCATCATGATCGTGCCGCTGATCTGGCTAACCAAGCCGGTCAAGGGCCAGGTATCGGAGGCCGCCGCGGCCGCGCACTGAAGCGTCCGTTTCGCATGAGGTCAATCTGACTTTGCGCGTCGCAAGGACGGATTGCCTCCCAGCAAGGACCATCCACTGATAAGCCGGAGCCATCGATGATGCAACGCACTTTCCGCATTGCCGCCGGCAAGCGAATCGGCCGTGCGTCGTACCGCCTTGCCGCCGCTAGCTGGCGCAGCGCGTCCTTCCTGTTGGTGATGGCAACGCAAACGATGACCGCTTCGATGGTCGGCGCCCTGCTGCTGATGACACTGGCGTGCTCGTTGTACGCCATCGGAATGGGACTGGGACATGTGGGCGGCGTCCTGCGCTACTCGCGCTCCTCCCCGCTCGTCGCGGCCGTCAATGAAAGCCCTTAACGCCAGGACTTGCGCGTCTTTCGACGCCAGGACACATGCGAGGCCAGCCAACCGCGGCGAGCCGCGCAGGCACGCTACAAGCGCCTAGGCCTTCGGTGGACGCCCGGTCTTGACGGCTTCGACTTTCGAGACCGCAGCCAGCAATTGCTTTGGCGACGTCGCGGCAAGAAGCAGCAAGCCTGCTCGCAGAAGCTCGCTCTTCTTGATGTGCACACCCGCATCGAGGCATCGCTGCTTGAGTTCATCGATTCTTGCGTAGTCGGACTTTGGCATCGTGAAGCTGTCACGCAGCACCTTTTCCTTCTTGGCACCCGGCGCCTTTTTCGGCACGGCCGAGCCGGCGCGAGCTTCCACCTTTGGTGCCTTGCTCTTGTCGGCCCTCGTCACTGACTTCTTGCTATCCAAGCCCCGCGGCGCTTTGCCCTTGGTTGCGGATGCGGCACTAGTGGCCACGTCCGCGCTCTTCGGAAAATGAAATGCCTTTTTCGTGGGCGGCTTGATGATCGGTGAGTTCACGGCAGATTTGAATGAAAAACGGAATAAACAGTATATACCGTTTATCGGCGACTTCCCGCGCCGCGCCGGTTCGAGTTCGCCGGTGCGGTGCAGCCGGTGCCCCGGCGACCAGGCTCGGATGCACGCGTCGGTGGACCAGCTAGCATCCGGGTTCTGCCTGCGGAAGGTCACAAGCCGCACCCGCCGCCGCTTATCTGGTTTTTTCTTGCGGCGCTGCGCTGAACGTCTTGTTGGAAATCTTCCACACGCCGTCGATCTCCAGCAGCGTCATGTAGTCCGTGAATGTCACTTCCGGATATTGCAGTACAACCTTGGYGCTGCCGGCATTGCCGACGACGTCGAAATGCGTGATGAAGCGTTTGCGCTGAGCTTCATCAGGTGCGGGTTGGCCCTGAAAGCGAGCGGAGAATTCATCGACGCTCAGGGAGTGCAGCACGCCATCGCGAAACGAGACAATCCTCGCGTCCGGATGGAAAGCCAGGCGCATATATTCGGCCTTGCCGGTGATATGGGCTTTCAGGTAGTTCTCGATCGGCTCGAGAGCCGGTACATGTGGTGACGTCAGGCCTGCTTCACAAAATGTCATATTGTCCTCCGAACCCATGATCAGCTTGGGCCGATGCCCGCGCCGCGCTCTTTACTGCGGTTGATTGTATTCTATTTTTGCATACAAAAACAACGGCGATGGCGCCTCTTTTATTGGCTGGCGGCTCTTGGCAGCAAGCGTGGGAAACGGACCGTCAAATAAAGGCATTTGCCCGCTCCATCCCACCTTGACGCTATCGGGACTCTCTTCCCCGCCGCCGGTCCGGGACCAGGCGCGGTCAGTTCCCGCCTTCGCCGCCCAGCGTCCTGACGCTCTTCCACTGCCCCTGCCGGACTTCGAACAGCGTATAGGGCGGCTTGATCAGGTCACCGTAGGGATCGAATGCGATCTTGCCGGTGACGCCAGTCACAGTCACCTTCGCCAGGCTGTCGACGATCTTCTTCCGGTCGAGCGAGTTGGCATCGTGGATCGCCTTGATCATCGCGAGCGCCGCGTCGTAGGCAAACGGCGCGTACAGTTCGACATCCTGGTTGAAGCGCGCCTTGTAGCGCTTGCCGAACTCCTGCGCCGCGGGCAGCTTGTCCAGCGCGGGTCCGGGCTCCAGGTCCTGCGTGCCCTCGCCGGCCGTGCCGGCGATCTGCAGGAAGGCATTGCTCTTGAGCGCGCCGGCGCCGAACAATTGCGCCTGCATGCCCAGCGAGCGCATCTGCTTGACCACCATCGCGCCTTGCGCATCCAGGCCGCCGAAGAAGATCACGTCGACATTCCGGCCCTTGAGCGTGGTCAGGATCGGGCGGAAATCGACGGCCTTGTCGCTGGTGAACTCGCGGCGGACGATGCTGCCCTTGGCTTCCTTCACGCCCCTCTCGAAGGCATCCGCGAGGCCTTGTCCGAAGGCCGTGCTGTCATCGATGATGCCGATCCGCCGGGCCTTGACCTGTTCGACCACGAAACGCCCGGCAACGACGCCGCCCACGCCGTCATGCCCCATCGTGCGGAACACATTCCTGAAGCCTTGCTTGGTCAGTTGCGGATTGGTCGAGCCGGGCGTGATCATGGCGATACTGGCCTGGTGATACACCGCCGATGCGGGGATGCTGCATCCCGAGTTGTAGTGGCCGATCACACCGACGACGCCGTCGTCGTCCAGTTTCTGCGCAACCTGCATGGCCACGCGCGGGTCCGCCTGGTCGTCCTGCACATCCAGCACGAACTTGACCGGCGCGCCGCCGACCGTCGGGCTCCTGGCGTTCTCCTCGTCGAGCGCCAGTTGCGCGCCATACTGCAGATCCTTGCCGACCCGCGCGACCGAGCCGGTCAGCGGCGCGACAAAACCGATTTTCACGACCTTGGGCTCGGCGGCCCGGGTCAGCGGCGCTTGCGCGGACAGTGCGCAAACTGCCAGGCTCAACAGACAATGGCGGCGATTCATGATGCGCTCCTTGCGAGATATGGTGTCGCGCCTGGGGATAAGCGACCGGCCGATGCGCGACATGTCGGAGTCGTATGGCTAGAAACGGGTTGCCGCATACGGCGCAAGATCGAGCACGGGGCTGCGCCGCGCGACCAGGTCCGCGACCACGCGGCCGCTGATGCCCGCCAGCGTCAGGCCCAGGTGCTGGTGGCCGAATGCGTAGATCACGCGGTCGCTGGCGCGTGAATGCCCCAGCACCGGCACGCCATCGGGCAGCGTCGGGCGAAAGCCCAGCCAGCTGCTGTCCGGCTCCCTGAGCGCGGGCAAGGCGCGCCGCGAGGAAAATGTCAGCAGGTCCAGCAGCGAGCGACTACGCGTGTCGCTGAATCCGCCCAGTTCGACCGTGCCCGCCACCCGGATACCGTCGCGCATCGGTGTCATGTAGAAGCCGCGTTCGGCCCAGCCGACCGGCCGCGAGATCAGTTGCGCCGCGCCGGCATAGCGCACGTGATAGCCGCGCTCCGTATCGAGCGGCACCCTGTCGCCGCACTGCTTTGCGAACTTCGCCGAACGCGCGCCGGTGGCGATCACCACATGATCGTAGCCACGCTGCGCCATGCCTTCGGCAACCACCGTCACGCCGCCCGCCGTGGGTTGCACGGCGCTTACCCCGGCATGTTCGAGTTTCAATCCGCGCGCGGCCAATTGCGCGTGGAGCGCCAGCAGGAAGGCATGCGGATCGGAGAAGTGCCAGCTGTCGCTGAAGAGAACGCCGCGCTCGAAGATCGGCGCAAGCGCGGGTTCGAGCTGTTGGATATCTCCCGCGCCGACAACGTCGAATTTCACGCCAAGTTTGCGCCGCAGATCCAGCGCGGGCCGTGCCCCGTCAAACGACGATGCACTGGAGTAGAGGTACAGGCATTCCCGCGCCCGCACGAATTGCGCAAGGCCGGGATCGGCCAGCAGCGGCGCATATCCGTCCTGCGCATGACTCAGCAAAGCGGCCAGGGCGCCGGCGCTGGCCTCATAGCGGCGCGGCAGCGAACTCATCATGAAGCGGCCGAGCCAGGGCGCGAGCTGCGGCAGGTAGCCCCAGCGCAGCCGGAGCGGGCTCTGGCTCGACAGCAGGAAGCGCGGCAGGTCCCGGAACACGGATGGGTTGTTCACGGGAATGCACCCATAGTGCGCGAACGTGCCCGCGTTGCCGTACGACGCGCCTTGCCCCACACCGGACGGGTCGAACAGGGTCACGTCGTGCCCGTCGCGCATCAGCCAGGCGGCGCTGGCAAGCCCGATGAAGCCGGCGCCGATGATGGCGACTTTCGCCATTACTTTCTCCCTTGCAGTATGGGCACACCGATGGCCGAACGGTAGCCGGTTGCCGTCGCGTCGTCGGTGCGGCGCTTCGCACACAGCCAGTAGGCCGCCAGCGCAACCGCAAGACTCGCGACGCTGGCCAGCAGTTGCGGCCGCAGCTCCGCATCGGCGGCCATCGCCAGCAGCACGCCGGCGATGGCCGCTACCACAGCGTACGACAACCACGGGAACAGCCACATCTTGAGCGTCAGGCGCTGGGGCGCGGCGGCCTCGATGCGCCTGCGCAGGCGTATCTGCGAGACCGCGATCGCCAGGTAGACGAAGAGCATGATCGCACCCGACGCATTGACGAGATAGAGGAACACGCCTTGCGGCGAGACAATGGCCGCGACGATGGCAACATAGCCGACCATGCTGCTCAGCAGCACGCCCAGGCGCGGTACCTTGTGCGCCGAAAGCTTCAGCAGGCGGCCCGGCGCATCGCCGCGCTCGGCCAGGCGGAACAGGATGCGCGACGACACATACAGCCCGGAATTCAGCGCCGACAGCACGGCGACCAGCACGATCGCGTTCATGATGTCCGCGGCGCCGGGCACGTGCATCGTTTCCAGCGCGGCGACGAAGGGCGAATAGCCGACCTTGATCTGCGCCCACGGCACGATGCAGGCAATGACGAACATCGAGCCAACGTAGAACGTGATCACGCGCAGGATCACGGAGCGCGTCATCGCCGCAACGCTCTTGCCGGGGTCGTCGGATTCGGCGGCGGCAATGGTTGCGATTTCCGCGCCACCCACGGCGAAGATCACGGTCGGCACCCCGGCAAAGATCGACATGGCGCCGAAGGGCAGGAAGCCGCGGTCGCCGGTCAGGTGCGCGGCCGTTTCGTGCCACGACGAAAAGCCAAGCAGATAGCCCGCGCCGATCGCGATAAACACGATGATCGCCGCTACCTTGATCGATGCGAACCAGTACTCGAACTCGCCATATGACTTCACCGACATCAGGTTGATGACGGTCATCACCGACAGCAGCACGAGGCCGATCGCCCACACCGGCGCGGGTATCCAGCGCTGCAGGATGGCGGCGCCGGCCACCGCCTCCACGGCGACCACGATGACCCAGAAATACCAGTACAGCCAGCCATTGGTGAAGCCGGCCCAGTTGCCCAGCCCGAGGCGCGTGTATTCGGTGAACGAACCGATGCCGGGGTTGGCGAGCGCCATTTCGCCAAGCATCCGCATGACGAACAGCACGACGATGCCGGCCAGCAGGTAGCTCAGGCATGCCGCCGGCCCCATCGCGCTGATCGTGGCGCTGCTGCCGACGAACAGCCCCGCGCCGATGATGCCGCCGAGCGAAATCATCGTCACATGCCGCTGCCGCAGGGACTTGCCAAGGTCGGCCGGGGCCGGGGGGTTGGATGGGGCCGGCGTCGGGCGTGCCGGTCGCGATAATGCTTGATCTGCCACGGGTGTCTCCTCCTGTAATACAGTTCGGGTCGTGCTGCCGGACTGAGGGCATACAAACGACACAAATATCGTCACACAAAACTTTTTTGAGTGCAATTTGTTTGTCTTTGTGTGGACGTCGGTATTTTCCCTGAGCCCAGTGGAATTGTTGCGTGGAAAGCCTGCCGCTGGCCGGATAGCGACGCGACAGGTTAATATGTGGCTAGCGAGTGGATCTGACTCTCCGCGCGGCGCGACCGCAAGCCAAAGGGTATTTGTATGGAGATCAAAACGGGATGAATACTGAGACACACCACACAAACGACGGCGACGATCTCCAGACAAAAGTACGTCAGGCGCCATACCTGGAAGTCTCGCGTGCGCTGGAAGAGAAGGTGCGCAGCGGCGTCTACCCCACTGGCAGCCGGCTGCCCGCCCAGCGCGACCTGGCCGTGGAGCTGGGCATCAATGTCTCGACCGTATCGCGGGCCTACAAGGAATTGCAGGCCCGCGGTCTGATCGTGGCCAGCAAGCGGCGCGGGTCCATCGTCACCGGGGGTGCGATGCCGTCCGTCCAGGCCAGGCCGGCGCGCAGCGCGACCGGCGAAGCGTCGAATACCGTCATCGACCTCACGGTCAACCGGCCGGCAACGGGCGAGTTCCTGGCGCAGCTTGCGCGGACGATGGGCGCCGTCCCGCGCGATCCGCGCTATCCGGAAACGCAGGAGTACCAGCCGCCGCAGGGACCGGACTGGGCGCGCGCCGCCGGCGCGCGATGGATGGCGGCGCCGGGTTTCACGCCCGCGCCGGAGAACGTGGTCGTTACCAGTGGCGCGCAGCATGGTCTCTACGCGGTGCTGAGCAGCCTGATGGGCCACGACGGCGTGATCCTCTCCGACCAGCTCACCTACTACGGGCTGAAGGCGCTCGCACCGGTGTTCCAGTTTGAACTCGTCGGCATTCCCAGCGACGACGAAGGCCTGTTGCCCGAGCAACTCGAAGATGCGTGCCGGCGCCTGCGCGTCAAGGCCATCTTCACCGTGCCCAACCTGCAGAACCCAACGGTAGTGACGATGAGCCTGGCGCGGCGCGCGGCGCTGGTCGACATTGCGCGCCGGCACCACATCGCCATCATCGAGGACGATGTCTACGGCCCGCTGTTGCGCACGCGCCTGCCCACGATTGCCAGCCTGTGTCCGGAGCTGACCTTCCATGTCACGTCGACATCGAAGGTCCTCGCGCCGGGACTGCGGGTGGGCTATGTGCTGACGCCGCCCAACGGCGCCGCGCTGGCGGCCGAAGCGGTGCGTACCACGGCGTGGATGCCCGCGCCGCTATCGACGCTGATCGCCACGCGCTGGATCGAGGACGGCACGGCGCAGTGCATTCTCGATGCCCAGCGCGCGGAGCTCGCGGTGCGGCAGGAGCTTGCGCGCGAACTGTTGCCCAAGGCGCATCTGAAGAGCGATCCGGCCTGCATGTTCGTCTGGCTGCGCGTGCCGGCGCCGTGGCGCTCGGACGACTTCGCGGCGAATGCGCTGGCGCGCGGCGTCAACACCATGCCGGCCTCGGCATTCGCTGTGGACCGCTCAACCAGCGAGCACGGCGTGCGGATCAACCTCGCCTGCGCCGCCTCGCGCGATCAGTTGGTGAGCGCATTGCGGATCGTGGCGCAGACGCTGCGCGACCGGCCGCGCGCGCTGTTCGGAACCATCTGAGGCTGGCCGCCCGGCATGGCGCGGCCCTTGGCCGGTCCCACCGGCCCGGTCAGGCCCATTGCTTCTCGGGACAATCCAGGTACGCAATGGGCTCGGCGATGCCGAGCCGTGCGCGCGCCGCGTCGAGCGGCTCGTGCAAGAGCGCCTCATAATCCTCGCCGAGCAGCCACGTTGCCTTGCGGCCGTTGCGATACCCCTCGATCACGGCACGCGCATAGGCGGTGGTGCCAGTCTTGCGCAGGCTCTTCAGCGCGGCGGCTGCCGCAATGAACGCCCAGCCAAGGCCGCCGGTCTGCGCGTAGCTGAACGCCACCAGCGCCGCCTCGCCCAGGTTCTCGTCGGCCTTGTAGCCGGTCAGCGCATGCCAGATGTCGTGAACGTCGCGGGTTCGCCTGGCGCTCCAGGCGTAGGGACTCTCGATGAGCGGCTCCCGGTTGATGTTCGAGACTTCGGCGAGGCCGGCGGCGCTGTATCCCGTTTCCTCGAGAAACGCGCGGTAGGCAGCGCCGAGCGTGCCCGGCGCGAAGCTCGCGATAAACGCCGGATCGGAGAACCGCTCCGCCAGCTCGACGCGCCGATAGGCCTGCTTGCGCCCCTGCGGCGTCTTCATGAGCCGGTCGAAATTCTTCGCCGCGGCGGGCCCGTTGAGCGCGCGCATGATGAGGAACACCTGCGTCGTATCGTCGCCGTTCGCGAGCAGCTTGCGGATCGCGCGAAATGCGGCGGGTAAATCACGCTTGTAGAGATCGGGGGCGGTCTGGGTGGCCATTGCCTCGTTCCTGTTGATGACGTCATTGCCGGGACCGCGACGCCGCCAGCCGCTGACGTTGCGGTTTTCATGCTTGCGCCCTCGTTTACGAGGGTTTTCATCTAGGGGTCGTCACGACAAGTGAGGATCTTTGCCGGAAATGGCCGAATACAATGTCGTCTTCCTGACATAAAGCCAAGAATGTCGCTGTGTCAAAGCCATTTACCRTCGACGACCGCCTGGCCGCCCTGAAATCCAGTGCCTGGTTTGCAGGCCTGACTGCCGGGCTTCAAGGGTGGATCGCCGAGCATTCACGGGTCAGGGCCCTGGCCGCCGGCGAGCCCCTGTTCCGCCGCGGCGATGCGCCGGACGGCCTCTACTTCGTGGTGGATGGCGCGGTCCGGATGACAAGAACCTCCGAGCAGGGCAAGGAGGCGCTGCTTGCCTTTGCCGAGGCGCCGCAATGGTTCGGGGAAATTTCCCTGTTCGACGGCTTGCCGCGCACCCACGATGCTTGGGTGCAAAGCGATGCGTTGCTGCTGCACACACCCCAGTCGGATCTGCTTCACTTTCTTGCGCAAAACCCATCGCACTGGAGAGCGTTCGGGCTCCTGCTCACACAAAAGCTGAGACTGACGCTAAACGCCATCGAAGCGTCGGCATTGCTGCCGGCGCCGGTCAGGCTGGCCCACCGGCTCCTGGCCATAGCCGGCGGCTACGGCGAGCGGCATGGCCGCAGCAAGCGGGTCATCCACGTGCAGCAGGAGGAACTCGGGCTGATGCTCTCCGTCTCCCGGCAGACGGTGAACCAGATCCTCAAGGATCTCGAACTGCGGGGCGTGTTGCACCGCACGCGAGGCGCGATCGAGATCCTGGATATCGAGCAGTTGCGCGCGTTTGCGAATGCGGGCTAATGTCCCGGGCCTGGAACACTGAGCGCCCGATCCCTGCGCGGCAGCTCATTCGGTCAGCATGAATACATTGACGCAGTCCTCCAGATGCTGCGCCTGCTGACCCAACCTGGATGCTGACTCCGCGGCCTGCTCGACGAGACCCGCATTTCGTTGCGTCAGCTGCGCCACTTGCCCTACCGCCAGATCAATATGCCCGATCTCCTGGCTCTGCTCCCTGCTGGCGCTGGCGATGATCGACACAGAGTCCATCAGCGCCCTCACCTTCTCTTCGACGCCCGCCATCGCCCCGCCTGCGCATACGGCCACTGCCCCGGCCTGGGATATGGCTTGATTTGAATCGTCGATCAGGAGCTTGATCTCCTTGGCTGCGCTTGCCGTCCTGGTCGACAAGCCTCGAACCTCGGTAGCCACGACAGAGAAACTCCTGCCGCTTTCGCCAGCCCTGGCGGCTTCGACGGCGGCGTTCAGCGCAAGAATGTTCGTTTGAAACGCAATGCCGTCAATCATCGACGTGATTTCAGCGATCTTCCTGGACTGACGGTCCAGGTCGCCCATGAGGTTCGCCAGCTTGCGAACATCGCTTGCCGCAGACATCGCCGCGCTGGAAGCCGCCTGTGCCGCCTCGTTGACGTGTTCCGCGCCCAATGCGTTCCGCCGCGCCGTTTCAGTGATCTGGGACAGGCTTCCTGTCGTTTCTTCGATTGAACTCGCCGTTTCCTCATTGCGCCGGGAGAGATCCGCATTGCCGCGCTCCTGGTTTGCCGCCGCCACCCGGATGGTATCGACGGCCACCCTCGCGTCCAGCAAGACGCCTACCAGCTTGGCGTTCATCTGGTTCAATACGCGTCCCAGCATCTTTGCCTGAACGTCGCCGCGCTCCGGGAACCGGGCCTGTACCTGCCCCGAAGAAACGGCAAAGGCCGTCTCATTCAGCCTCTTGAGTGGCTCCAGCACCTGCCGCGAAAGATAGAACGCCGCCCCGAGGCCAATCACCACGCCGGATGCGGTGAGCATCCATATCCCTTCCACGAAGATGCCAGCCTCCGCTTTCAGGAGGCTGACGCCGATGGCTTGTGCCAACAGAATGCCTACGAGCACAAGCATGACGGCCCAGAGGCGGATGCCGACAGGCAGTCCCAGAATCCGGCTCGAGAGGCCAGCGATTCCTACGCGCTTGACTTCACCATGATGCAACCGGAAACGCTTGTCCTCCCCCTCCCGAATCCGCCGGTAGAGCTCGGTTGCGGTTGCCACCTGCTCCCTGGAAGGCTTGGTCCGCACTGACATATAGCCGACCTTCTGCCCCGATTTGAAGACGGGCGTGACATTTGCGACCACCCAATAGAACCCGCCGTCCCTGCGCCGGTTCTTGACGACCCCTGTCCACGGACGGTCATCCTGCAGCGTTGCCCACATATCCTCGAACGCCTTCGCCGGCATGTCCGGATGGCGGACGATGTTCTGCGGCTCGCCGATGATTTCAGCCCTGGAGAATCCGCTGCTCCTGACAAACGCTTCGTTAGCATAGGTAATGCGGCTGAAAATATCCGTGCGCGTAATGATGACCTCACCATCCGGCAGCACGTACTCTTCATTTTTGACTGGAAAATTCCCGCGCATTCCGTTTCCCCGACAAGTATCCCGTTGCATAAAAAATACGCAGAAATAAGATCATGTTTTTTGACACTTCTTACTTCTCCTTTCCAGTGCCGCCTCTCGTCCAGTCTGCTTCCCTTCCATATGAATTCATATAGTTAATCAGATCTCCTATCGGCATAGGACGGGCAATCAGGAATCCTTGTATAAGACGACAGCCTTCTTCCTCCAGGAATTCCAGTTCACTTGAAGTTTCGACACCCTCGGCTATCACGCCAACGCCGAAATTCGAGGCGAGCATCATGATTGCCCGGATTATCTTTTTTGAATTCTCGCTTCGTCCGCTTTTCTCAATGAATGAGCGCGCGATCTTCAGTGAGCTTACGGGAAGGGTACTTAGGTAGCCGAGATTCGAGTACCCCGTTCCGAAGTCATCGATCACGATCTCGACGCCGGCGTTCGCGAGCGCCTCCAGCGCGGAGGTGGAAGACTCCCCCTGTGGGATGAGCGCACTTTCTGTAATCTCGACCTTCAGCGAGGTCGGCGCAAGCGCGCTCCTGCGCAGCGCCGCTTCGACCTTGCCCGCAAATCCGGAAGCATGCAGCTCTTCGGCCGGGACATTTACCGCCACGGTCAGGGACACGCCAAGTTCCGCGTTGGCGCGAGCGATATCGGAGGATGCTTTCTCGAGAACGAAGTCCGTGAGCTTGTGGCCGAGCCCCAGGTCACAGACCACCGGGAGAAACTCGGCAGGCATGATCGTACCCAGGGTCTGGGAATTCCACCTGACGAGGGCTTCCACCCCGACTACCTTCCTGGTCTTCAGATCAAAGACCGGCTGGTAGGCAACCCACAGTTCCCTGGCGCCAAAGGCATGCCGCATCGCCTGGTAGATCTGGTGATATCGCTCGGCATTCTTTCTTAGCGCAGGGGAGTAGTGCTTCGCCCTGCCGCGCCCTTCACGCTTGGCCTCATACAGCGAAATGTCGGCCTGCTTGAAGAGCGCCTTGCTATCGCCGCCGTCGTCGGGAAACCGGCTTACGCCAATGCTGGCGCCTACATAGAGCGGCGTTCCGGATACCACGATCGGAACCTCGACCGTGGCGCAAATGCGCTGGAGAATCGACTCCCTGTCGGTATCCGTCAGCGGGCCGGCAAGAGCCACCGTGAATTCATCGCCCCCGAGCCTCGCAACGATATCGCCAAGCCGGGTGGCATCGACCAGGCGCTCCGCCACCTTGATCAGGACCTGGTCCCCGATGTCATGCCCCAACGCGTCATTGATGCCTTTGAAGCGGTCAAGGTCGATCAGCAGGAGCGTGACCCCGTTGCAGCGTTCGCTGCTGGCTGAGATCAGTACGTCAAGCTGCTCGAAGAAAGAAACCCTGTTGTATAGCTTCGTCAAATCGTCGAAGCACGCCAGCTCTCGCAGTCTGCGCTCGGATTCCAGGCGCGAGGTGACGTCCCTTCCCGCCGAGATGAAGTGGGTAATCGCGCCGTTCAGATCGCGAAGCGGCGTGATGACCTTCTCCTCGGAGAAGAGCACGCCATCTATTCTTCTGTTTACAAAAATCCCTTTGAATGTCTCACCCGCGCCTAGAATCGCCCATAGTCTCTCGTAGAATGCCTCCGCCATCTTCCCCGACTTCACTATGCCGGGCGTATTGCCAAGCGCCATCGAACGGTCATAACCCGTCTGGGCTTCGAACGCCTTGTTGACGTAGGTGATTTTTCCCATCGAGTCCGTAATGACGATGGAATCGGCCACTTGCTCCATCGCAAATGCGTACAAGGACAAATTGTCCACACCCCATGTTGACTCGATTCGCTCCACCGCATCGCCGCACAAATCGACCATCCTGTTGCACCCCCCGTAAAGCCCGCGTCGCCGTGACGACGACGCCTGCACCCGAAAGCCCCGACAATTGAGGCCTATTTTTTTACCGGATGCGCCGGGTATGAGCGAGTCACGAACGGACCAGGGGTAGCATAACCCCGCAACTAATTCAGCAGCCTCTGGCCCTATGCAGCCGACTCTTGGGTCGATTTGCATGTTCTCTACACACTTCGATTTACAACGCTATCGTAAAGACGATCCTTTTTTGACGTAGGTCATCCCGGCGCGCCCCAAGTATGGCGTAGACTGCGCCGACGAATAAAGCAAGAAAAATTGATGGGGTGGACAAACTTCGCTTATGGGCCGTAGACCTAGCATCGAGCAACTTCGGGTTTTTCTGGCAGCCGCAGACCGTCAGAGTTTTACGCTTGCAGCGCGGGCTTGTCACAAGACGCAAGCTGCTGTGAGCATGCAGATGCGCCAACTGGAGCAAATGGCCGAGGCCAAGTTGTTCTGTCGGGAGAATAGACAGCTAAAGCTGACCGCTTCCGGGGAAGCGCTTTACGCGTACGCGATGCGTGTGGTTGCGCTGGAGGAAGAAGCCTGGGTGGCGATTCGCGGCAGCGCAAAGCACCGTCTGCGAGTCGGGGCTCCCGAGTTCTATGCGAACGAACTGCTTCCCATTGCAATCCGGAACTTTCATGCTACCCACCCGACCGTCCTCATTGAGCTGGTTTGCGCGTCGACCGCGCACCTGAACGGAAAGCTGCAGAGCGGCCAGGTGGACCTTGCCATTGGCGTGCGAGGGGCCCATATGGATGGAGACCCCTTGTTCACCCAGGAGCTACGCTGGGTTGCGCACCCGGACGGGCCTCACATCTGGCAGCAGAATCCAATCCCCATTGGGCTGTACGAGCTTGGGAGCACGGTCCGCGCCCATATCCTGGCCGCGTTGGAGCATGCCGAAGCCGACTATAGCTGCGTATATGAGAGTACATCCGTACCCGGCATCCTGGCAGGGGTGAACGCTGGCATGGTGGTGGCGGCAGTACCCTCGCAAGCCGCCCGTGAGCACCTGCGGATTCTTGACCGCGACGATGGATTGGTGGATATCGAGCGGCTAGACATTGTCATGGCGACCAGCAATACCGTCGCCCCGCCCGAGGCGAGGCAATTTGGTGAAGTGCTGAGACAGGCTGCCCAACGCTGGAAAGCAGTGGCTGCAGCGGCCGAATAGCAGGAATCCATCGCCGCCATCCTTGCATTGCATTTCGCAAAACCGCTCAACCTGCCGGCGGCAGCACCGTCTTGAGCATATCGATAAACGCGCGCAGCTTCGCCTGCGACTGCGTGCGCACCGGGAAATACAGGTACAAGCCATCGCTGCGCGGCACATACGGCGCCAGCACGGCCTCCAACTCGCCCGCCGCGAGTTCCCGCCCGGCCTCGAACTCCGCGACGTAAGCCAGCCCAAGCCCCCTGCGGGCAAGATCGACCAGCGTGTTGCGATCGTTCACCGTGACCTTGCTGTCGATATCGACCCATACCTTGCGGCGGCCCACCTGGAAATCCCAGCGATGGATCAGGCCCGATTTGACGAAGCGATACTGGATGCCCTGGTGGCGCATCAGGTCCGCCGGCGCCTTCGGCCGCCCTGCCCTGGCGAAATAGGCGGGGCTGCCGACCACGCACCAGGTGACGTCCGGCGTGAGCCGCAGCGCAACCATGTCCTTGGCCAGCGTCTCGCCCAGGCGTATCCCGGCATCGAAGCCGCTTTCCACCAGGTCGACGACACCTTCGTCCAGCGTCAGGTCCAGGTGTACCTCGGGATGCAGCAGGCGAAAACGCTCGATCATCGGTTCAACCAGCAGCGCGCAGGCCGCGCGGGTCATGGTGATGCGCAAGGTGCCCGAGGCATGGGTACTGAAGCCGCCGAGCGCTTCCAGCGCGCCGCCGATTTCCTCCGCCGCGGGACGTAGCCGCGCGTACAGCGCGGCGCCGGCCTCGGTCAGGGCCACCCTGCGGGTGGTGCGCTGGAACAGCGGCACGCCGTGCCGCCGCTCCAACAGCCGGATCGCCTTGCTGACGGCAGTCGGCGAGACCTGCAGCCGGCTGCCGGCAACCGTAAAGCTCTTGTGTTCCGCCACCGCCAGGAACATGGCGATACCGTCGAAGGCGTCCTTGTCCATTGCTCACTCCATTATGAACCTCTGGTTCATGACGAATGTACCTCGATCCGCTTTTTGCCGGGCAATCGGATGCGTAGGATTTGCTTCATCGGCACCGGCTCTTCCGGTTGCCGAACCCGACCAAGGAGCAATGAATATGAGCAAGCAACACACGCAACACACGCAACAGACTCATCAGACTCAACAAACGCAAACCCGATTCAAGCGCGTCTGGCTGATCACGGGCGCATCGCGCGGCATCGGCGCGGAGATCGTTTCGGCGGCGCTCGCCCACGGCGACGCCGTCGTGGCGACCGCGCGGAATTCGAAGACCGTGGCCGGCAAGTTCGGCGCCTTGYCCGGCCTGCTGGCGGTGGACCTCGATGTCACCGACGAAGCGTCCGCACGGGAAGCGGTAAAGCTGGCGGTGAAACGATTCGGCCGTATCGACGTGCTCGTCAACAACGCGGGTTTTGGCATGGCCGGCGCGGTGGAGGAGGCCAGCGCGGCCGAAGTCCGGAACCTCTTCGAAACCAATGTGATGGGCCTGCTCAACGTGACGCGCGCCGTGCTGCCGCAGATGCGCAGCCAGCGCGCGGGGCACGTGATCAATGTGTCGTCACTGGGCGGTTACCGGGCAGCCGCCGGTTTCGGGGTCTATAGCTCGACCAAGTTTGCCGTCGAAGGCCTGTCGGAAGCGCTGCATGACGAGCTTGCACCGCTTGGCATCCACGTCACCGTGATCGAGCCTGGCTACTTCCGCACCGACTTCCTGGATGCTGCCTCGGTAGTGGAGTCCGCCACGGTGATCGGCGATTACGCCGGGACGGCAGGCAAGGTGCGCAGCACGGCCAAGGCCTATAACCACCAGCAGCCCGGCGACCCCAGGAAACTCGCGCAGGTATTGCTTGCGCTGGTAGCGGCACAGCAGCCTCCGCAGCGCCTTCAGTTCGGCACCGACGCGGTGAACCGCGTGCGCGAAAAACATGCGCTGGTGGAGCAAGAACTGCAGGCGTGGGAAGCGCTGTCACGGTCGACTGACTTCCCGGCCTGAGTGCGTGCGGCGCGCCACGTCAGCCGCATCGGGCTCGCGTTCAAGGCCTGCCTGTTGGCGCGAGCCGCCATTGCCTGACGATCCGCGTACGCGGCTGCGGCCACCAGGCAAGCTGGCGCGTCTCGCACCGGCAAGCGTCCACAAACGCCAGCATGCGCTGCCCGGCGGACAGCGCGATCGGGCAGGCGGGGCGGCTCGCGCCCGGCTCGGCGTCTCCCACTGGGGTCGACGTCATGGCTCAGACCGGTCCGGGATGCAGGCGGCCATCGTCGCCGAGGATCATGCCTTGCCAGGTGGCCGGCTTGCCCGACAACTCCCATGCAAGGATCTGGACGGGCGTTCTTCCAATGCCGCCGCGCAGTTCCGCCATCGCTTTCTCGTCCAGCACTTCGGACACCGGCAGGTCTTTAATGTCTAGCGTGTTCATTACAGTCTCCTAATAGTCGGTAAAACAGGTCGGGATGTTGACGTGTCGGATCGGGGGATCCGTATCGGGCCTGTTACGAGGCTTGATGTCAGGTGAGCATGGAGCGTGCCATTCGCGCGCGTGGGCTGTCTGCGCCACGCATGGGGCACACTGCTTCGCTGCTTCCCGGGCAAACCCGCCCAATGCGGCTGAAGCGGCCTATTCCGTGTCCGACGCCGGCTCGTGCGGCGAGATGCGATGTTGGCTTTCCGGCAACAGAAATGCGAGATGTGGCGTCCCGGCCAACAGTTGCGCCATGGCGGCTTCTCGCCGTGGCGGGCGGCGCCGGATGCAGCTTGCATCACCGCAGGCATCGTTCCAGATCCGTGCGGCAGCGACGCAAATTGCATTTTTCGCAAATATCATATTCATTAGTTCTTGGACGGGCGCGTCTCCATCGGGACACCCGTCGCCGGCAACGCATTCCGGCCCCGCGTCACGGACTCCGCGAGACGGCCTATGCCACGCAACTACTCCGAGCTAGAAATCGTCATCGACAACGATGGCGGCGGCAGGTACGAGGTGGAAGCCCGTCATCGGGTGCCTGAAGGGGACGCCATTACGCCGCGCGTGCCGCTGGCGCTGTCACCGGATGACCCGGCCCTGCGCGATGCGGACCCGCGGGTGTGCGGGCGCGCGCTGGCGGCCAGCCTGTTCGCGGCGCCGGCTGTGCGCGATGCCTTTGTCGCCGCGCAGACCGCGGCGCAGGAGCGCCGCCTGGACCTGCGCGTGCGCCTGCGCATCAGCATCGATGCGCGCGAACTGCATGCGCTGCCATGGGAGACCTTGTTCGACCCCGCCGGCGAGCATCCCCTCTTTATCGGGCAACACTGCTTTTTTTCGCGCTACCTGTTCGCGCGGGAGATGCGCCTGCCCAAGCTGCGTGCAAAGAGCGATGTGACAGCGCTGGTGGTGGTGGCAAACCCAAGCGGGCTCGGCCCGGAGATGGCGGCGATCGATGCCGCCGGGGAAGCCGCGCGCGCGGCTGCCGCGCTCGCCCCGGTCCCGGTGACCACGCTGGCCGAGCCGGGACAYGCCACCGTGGAACGAATCCTCGCCGCCTTGCGCGACGGCGTGGACGTGCTCTATATCGTGTGCCACGGCGCGCTGGTGGATGACACGCCCATGTTGTGGCTCGAACGCACCGACGGCACGCGCGACCTGGTGGCCGGCAGCGTGCTGGTGGACCGCATCGGCACGCTGGAGCGCCCGCCCAGCCTGGTGGTGCTTTGTTCCTGCCAGAGCGCGGGCGCGGCGCGCGGCGGCAGCACGCTGATGGCGCTCGGCCCGCTGCTGGCGCAGGCCGGCGTACCGGCAGTCCTCGCCATGCAGGGCAATGTGAGCGTGGCCACCATGGACGCCTTCATGCCGGTGTTCTTTACCGAACTGCGCGACCACGGCGAGGTGGACCGCGCCGCGGGCATCGCGCGCGCGGCGGTCAGCCAGCAGCCCGACTGGTGGATGCCGGCGGTGTTCACGCGGCTCGACAGCGGCCGCATCTTTTATCCGCCGGGCTTCGGACCCGACGAAGGCGATGGCGCCGATGCCTGGCGCGCCGTCATCGAGAACATCCAGCATGGCGAGACCACGCCGATCCTCGGACCGGCCATGAGCGAGACGGTCTTCGGCTCGCGCCTGCAACTGGCGCAGATGTGGGCCGAGGCCTATCACTTCCCGATGGCGGCGCACGAACGCGATGAGCTGCCGCAGGTGGCACAGTACCTGGCCGTGTCCCAGCAAGGGGTGTTCCCGCGGCGGCTTTTCTTCAAGTTCGCGTACCAGCACCTGAGCCAGCAGTACCGCGACATCCTGCCACCCGCACTGTCGGCGCTGCGCAACGAAGACATCATCGCGCAGCTTGGCGAGGTGGTTTGCACCGTGGGCCGCGCGCAGCGCCAGCAGGATCCCGCCAGCCCCTACCGCGCGATGGCGCGGCTCAAGTTGCCGGTGTACCTGACGACGGATCCCAGCGACCTGCTTGCCGATGCCCTGCGCGAGGGCGGCGCCGATCCCGGCATCCGGCTGTGCCGCTGGAACCGCCAGGCCGAAGCTTGCGACGACGCGCTGTCCGAAGGCCGCAAGCGCGCGAATCCCACCGCGCAGGCGCCGATGGTGCTCAAGCTGTTCGGCGACCTGCGCGAGCCCGGCTCGCTGGTGCTGACCGAGGACCAGTATTTCGATTACCTCACCAGCGTGTCGATGAACCGCAACGCCATCCCGCTGGCCGTGCGGGCGCGGCTCAACGACAGTGCGCTGCTGTTCGTCGGCTTCGACGTGCAGTCGTGGGAATTCCGCATCCTGTTCCGCAGCATCCTCAACCTGGAGGGCGCGGACCTGCGCCAGGAATACCAGCACCTTTCCGCGCAGCTCGATCCCAACAGCATCGTCGACCCGGTGAGCGCGCGCCGCTACCTGGAGCGCTACTTCCAGGACAAGGCCCGGCTCAAGCTGTACTGGGGCGACGTCGGCATGTTCACCGCCGAACTGCTGCGACGCCTGGAGGGGTGAGATGGCGGCCAATCCCGAACTTCCGGACACGACACGCAACGCCCACGGCCCGTACATCGGCCCCATGCCGCTGGACGAGACGGACCCCATCTTCGGCCGCGATGCCGAGATCGAGGAACTGCGCGACCGCCTGATAGCCGACCGCGTCGTCCTCCTGTATTCGCCCTCGGGCGCGGGCAAGACGTCGCTGATCGAGGCCGGCCTGCGTCCGCGCCTGGCGGATCGCTTCGACGTGCTGCCCACCGCGCGGGTCAGCGTGCCGTATGAAGGCAGCAACCGCTATGTCACCAGCGTGCTGCACTGCTGGGCTGCGCGCGCCGAACTGAAGCCGCGCGCGGACGATACGCTGCTGTCCTGCCTGTCCCGCCTGGAAGACCACAATCCGGGTGGCCGCACGCGGCGGCTGCTGATCGTGCTCGACCAGTTCGAGGAGATCTTCACGCTCGACAGCACCGACACCGGCGCCAAGCAGGTGTTCTTCACGCAGCTGGGCGAGCTGCTGGATCGCAGCGGCAGCCCGGTATGGGCCCTGGTGGCGATGCGCGAGGAATACTTCTCGTGGCTCGATGCCTATCGCGACCTGGTGCCGACGCACCTGATGAACACCATGCGGATCGACCTGCTGTCGCGCGAACAGGCGCTGGAGGCGCTGCGTGGACCGGCGCTGGCGGCGGGCGTGGATTTTCGCGAGGACGCGGCGCGGCAACTGGTGAAGGATCTGGCCCAGGTGCGCACGCGCGATGCGGCCGGCCAGGTAAGCCTGCGCGAGGGGCGCTTTGTCGAGCCGGTGCAATTGCAGGTGGTCGGCCTGAGCCTGTGGCAAGCCTGCTTCGGCCAGGACGGGCCGGCGGCCGGCGGGGGCGCGATCACGCTCGAGCAGGTTCGGCGCCTGGACACCGGCGCGGCGCTGGCTTCGTACTGCAATACGGTGTTCGACACGGCCGCCGCCACGCGCCCACGGCAGCGCGTGGTACGCGACTGGGTCGAGAGCCGCCTGATCACCGCCACCAACATGCGCGCCCAGGCAACGCTGGACGCCGGCTCGCGCAGCGCACCCACGGCGGCCGAGCTCGACCTCTTGCAGCAATATCACCTGGTGCGCGCGCAAAGCCGCCAGGACGCGCAGTGGCTCGAGCTTGCGCACGACCGGCTGATCGAACCGGTGCGCGCCAGCAACGCGCAATGGCGCACCCAGTACCTGCCGCACTGGAAACAGCTGGCGCGCGCCTGGGCCCTGTCCGGCGAGAATCCCGGCGTCTTCGGCAAGCTCAGCTCCACCGAGGAACTCGACGACACCTTGCTCGAAGCCGAGGACCGGCACAGCGAAGCGGAAAACCGTTTCCTGGCGGCCTACCAGCGCTATCGCGCGGAGCAGGAGCGCGCGCGGCGCTGGCATATCCTTGGCTATTCGCTGGCGTTCGTCACGTTCGTGGTTCTGATCGGCGTTGCGATCCTGGCCTGGCAACTGCGCGCCACCAAGCAAGACATCGCCCGGCAAAACGCCCTTTTCTCGCTGCTCGGCTCGCGGCCCGCGCCGGACGCCGCGCTGCTGGCGGCCGTGGAGGGCACGCGCGACCTGCATGGCCACTCCCCGCCGGCGGGCTTCGATTTCCGGCGCTCCCTGGTCAGCACCATGAATCGTGCCCGCCATATCGAAGCCTACCTGGCGCGCGCGGATGAGCAAACCCTGGAGGTGCAGGCCGATGCCGGCTATCGGGTCAGCGCCAGGCTCGGCGCGAATCACTGGATCGTGGACGTCACCGGGCTCGGTCCCGGCGCCCGCACGGTGCGGCTGGACGAGGCCGCGCTGCGCAACCAGCATCCCGACGGCATGCGCGTGCTGGCGCTGACCGGCGCCGGCACGCTGGCCACGGGCGGCCAGGACGGCAGCGTGGCGTTGTGGAACATCGCGCAGCCCGCGCGTGCCACGGTGCTGCAGCCGCCGGGGGCGAGCCGCGCAAGCGGATGGGGTCCGGTCTCGGCCCTGTCCGGCGACGGCCGGCGCCTGGCCGCGGGCTACGACGGCGGCCGCGTCGTTGTGTGGGATCTCGCCAAGGGCGGCGACACGTGGCGGCGCCCGGTGGCAAGCGGGCGCGCACACGCCCTGCGCATCACCGACGTGGCGCTGTTCGATCAAGGCCGGCAGCTCGCCACCGCGTCGCGCGACGGCAAGGCCCGGCTGTGGCGCCTGCCGTCCGACTCCGGGGCGGACCCCGCTGTGTTGAAGACCCCCGCACAGGAACTGTCGGCGCCCGCGGACAATACCGACTGGTTCGCGGGCTACCACAGCATCGCCGTCAGTCCGGACGGCAGCCTGGCCGTGGCCGGCACGCGCGGCGGCCGCATCAGCGTGTGGCGCACCGCCGATGGCGTGCTGTGGCCGCGCGCGCTGCTGGGCCACGACGATGCCGTGGTGCGGCTGGTCTTCACCGACGACAAGCAATTGCTCTCCGGCGGCTGGGATGGCCGCGTGATCCGCTGGCGGCTCGACCCCGAGCGTATGCAGTTCACGCGCAACGAGCTGCTGGACCTGCCGAGCCAGATCACCGGACTGGCGCTGGCCGGCCGCGACCAGCGCCTGTTTGCCTCCACCGAACAGGGCGAGCTGCTGCAGATGCGCTTCGACGCGCCGCGCCATCCGATGGCACGGATCCTCTCGCGCGGGCAGGATGGCGCGCCGCCGCTACTGCTGGCGCTGACGGGCGTCACCCCGCCGGTGGCCGCCGCGACCGAAAGCGGCAGGCTGGTCATATTGCAGGCGGAGGCCGGCAATCCAGCGAGCCGGCGGCCGGTTTCCATGCCGGCCGCGCCGGTGCGCGCGCTGGACTGGGCGCGTGGCGCGCGGCGCCTTGTGGTGGCGGATGACAACGGCCAGGTCTGGATGCTTGCGGCCGATGGCACCGGCAATGCGATCCTGCCTGGCGTAATGGCGGGCACCAGCGCGCGCCTGACACTCAGCGACGATGCGCGCCTGCTGGCGATCCGTTCGGGCGAACCCGCCGAAGCCCGGCGCCTGGAACTATGGCGTCTGCCGCCCGACGCCGGCGCGGCCACGCCTGCCGCGGCCGCTGCATCCGCCACCGAAGCCACCGCAGAAGCCGACGCCTGCCGGATCCCGCTGCCCGAGCCGCTGGCGCGCGCGGCCTATGCCACCTTCCGGCCCGGCGCCAGCGAACTCGCCGTGGCCGAGGACGACAGCATCGGCCTGTGGCGGATCGAGCTCGCCGGGACCGATTGCGCCGACGCCAGGGCGGTCATGGTCCAGCGTTTCGAAGACCTGCCGCGCGGCCAGATCACCAGTCTTGCCTTCGGCGCGCGCGGCGACACGCTGGTGGCCGGCAACTATCTGGGCAAGGTGTACCGCCTGGCATTGCCGAAGTCCCCGGCCTCGCCGGGCCAGCCGGTGCGCGCCCGGGCCACCATCCTCAAACAAGATGCCGCGGGCGTCATCACCGCGCTGGCCGCGCCAGACGCGCCGTTTGTCGTCGCCGGGGACGACCATGGCAATCTCTTCCTGCTCGACCGCGAGACCGACCGGCCACTGCCGATCCCGCAAACGCTCTATCGCGACCCGCGGCAACCCGTGGCCGCCCTCTCCGTCAGCGACGACGGCCGTTGGCTGTATGCGGCGGGCACCGGGCTTGCCGCGATCTGGGATCTCGATATGGAGCAATGGCGCAAGCAGGCCTGCGCCATTGCCGGCGGTGGCTTTACGGCCCGGCAGAAAGCCGATTTCTTCAAGGGCGATACGCCATCGCCGACCGCATGTGAAGCACGTTGAATACGGTGAATGCGTTGATCAACAGGTTGATCGACGCCTTTATCGACGCCTTTATCGACTGAGTTGACCGGAAGAGGAGCACGCCATGCCCATCCAGACCATTGCGGGTACCAGCGCCAGCTATGCGCTGCTGGCACTGGACGCCGCCGGCAACGAACGCAACGACGACCCGGACGGCGTCGGCGGACATTTGTCCGAGCGTCTGCTGCCGCAATGGCGGGACAGCGCGCCCACCGATGTCTTTCTCTGGAGCCACGGCTGGCAGGGCGACCTGCCCGCGGCGCGCAACCAGTACGACCGCTGGATCGGCGCCTTCGCGCGCAGCGTCGGCGACGAGCAGGAGATGCGCGCGCGACACCCGGATTTCGCCGTTGCCCATATCGGCGTGCACTGGCCCAGCCTGCCGTGGGGCGACGAGGAACTGGGCGGCGATACCAGCTTTGCGCCGTTCGCAGGGGCGGGCGCGCAAGCCATGGTCGATGCTTATGCGCAGCGTCTGGGCGACACGCCGCCAGTGCGTGCCGCGCTGGCGGCCATCTTCGAGGCCGCGCGCACCCAGGCGGATGCCGCCAGCCTGCCGGAAGCCGCGCGCCTGGCCTACCTGCAACTCGACCAGGCGCTCGCGCTCGGCAGCGAGGGGGTGGGAGGCGATGCCGGCGCCGACCGCCTGCCGTTCGATCCCGATGCCTCCTTCGCCGAAGCCACCCAGCTGGGCGCCACGTTCGGCGGCTCCGTGCTGGGCGGCTTGCTGGCACCGCTGCGGCAGCTGTCCTTCTGGAATATGAAGAAGCGCGCCCAGACCGTGGGAGAAAGCGGCGTGCATCCCCTGGTCAACCGCATCGGCGATGCCTTGCCGGCGGCGCGCATCCACCTGATGGGCCACAGCTTCGGCGCCGTCGTCATGTCCGCCGCGCTGGGCGGGCCGGGCGGCACGGCGGCGCTGCGGCGCCCCGTGGCGTCGTGCGTGCTGGTACAGGGCGCGATGTCGCTATGGGCCTACGCGCCGGATATCCCCGTGCGGCCCGGCACGGCGGGCTACTGCCACCAGGTGCTGCCGGACGGCAAGGTCAGCGGGCCGCTGGTGGTGACCCGCTCGCGGCACGATACGGCAGTCGGCTCGCTGTATCCGTGGGCCGCCGGCGTGGCCGGCCAGGTCGCCTTCGAACCCGCGCAGGCCTATCCCGCCTTCGGCGCCATCGGCGCGTTCGGCATCCAGGGCATCGACGGCGCCACGGACGCGCCCCTGCAGCCCTACGACGGCCACTACGCCATGACTGGCGGCAAGGTGCTGAACATCGAGGCCAGCGAGTACATCTGCCACAAGAGCGGCGTCTCGGGCGCGCACAACGACATCGACGGCCCCGAAGTCGCCCACCTGATCTGGCAGGCCGCGCTGGCCGGGGCCTGAATCCGAACCTGAGCGAGATGACGAGCGCGACCGGGAGCACTACCATGACCGACGAATCCATGCCCATCCCGCTCGGCATCCAGGCCGACACCGGACGCCCGCTCGCGGACATCGACGCGCAGGCTGTCGCCGCGTTCACCGCGCACGAGCACGCGGGACGCCGTGCGCCCGAACGCGCCGCGGAGAAGGCCCGGCAGGCCGAGACCTACGCCGTGCTGGGCGATGTCGACGGCGACAAGCTGGACGAGGCCGGCTGGGGCTTGCTGTTTCCCTCCGACGTCGATCCCGCGCCTTACCTGGACGCCCTCGCGCCGCTGATCGCCTGGCGGCACCGGGAGGCCGGACAGGTCACGATATTCCAGGGCGCGGACGGCTGCCTGCCCGGCGAGAGCGCCGCCACCTGGCTGGCGCGGCACAAGGTCTCGCTCAACGTGGTGGATCCGGCCCTGGGCGTGCCCTACTACCTCGTGCTGGTCGGGCCGCCCGACAAGATATCGTTTGCCTTCCAATACACGCTCGACCTGTACTGGGCGGTGGGGCGGCTGGATTTTCCGCAGCTGGCTGATTTTCGCAGCTACGCGGACAGCGTGACGGCCTACGAAACCATGGCCAGCGTGACAGCCCGGCGCCGGATCGCGCTGTTCGCCACCTGCCACGACTTCGATCGCGCCACGCAGTTGCTCACGCGGCAACTGGCCACCCCGCTCAGCCTTGGCACCGCGCAAGCCAAAGCCCTCGGCGAGCGCCAGGGCTTTGCCATGCAAGCCTTGCTGGGGGAAGCGGCCACCAAATCCGCCCTGGCCGAAGTCTTGCGCGGCAAAGGCCCGGACGGCCCGCCCGCCCTGCTCTTCACCGGCTCCCACGGCATGGGCTTTCGCGCGGACGATGCGCGCCTTGCCGGCGCCCAGGGCGCCATCGTCTGCCAGGACTGGCCAGGCTACGGCGCAATCGGCCCCGAGCACTGGTTCGCCGCGCAAGATGTGCCCGACGACGCGCAGTGCCACGGCCTCATCCAGTTCTGCTTTGCCTGCTATGGCGCCGGCTGCCCCGAGTTCGACAATTTCGGCCGCGACGCCGTCGCCCCCGCGCGGCTCGCGCCGGCCCCCTTCACCGCCCGCCTGCCGCAGCGGCTGCTTGCGCATCCCCACGGCGGCGCGCTGGCGGTGCTCGGGCATGTCGACAGGGCCTGGGCTTACGGCTTCCAGTCAGAGCGCGCGGACCCGCAGACCCAGGGATTCCGCGACGTGATCGGCAGCCTGCTGCGGGGCGAGCGCGTGGGGCAGGCCACGGATCGCTTCAACATCCGCTGGGCCGCGCTCAGCACGGAACTGGCCGAGTTGCTGCGCGACCGCGGCGCGGGTGCCGCCGTTTCCGATACCGAGATCGCGCTACGCTGGGTGGCGCGGGACGATGCGCGCAATTACGTGGTGCTGGGCGATCCGGCGGTACGGCTGAGGGTGCGCGACATCGCCTGACCATTGCCTCACGCCTCGCCCGGCGAGGCGTCGCCCAATGGCCTGACCGGCCATCCGGGGCGTCATGCACTGTCGCTCCCGGACACACACAAGTCGCCAGGACTGTATGGTGCGGCCCAACGATTTCCCCTCCACGCGTATCCCGTGAAGCATAATCCGGCGGCAGTGTCGCCTGCCGGACGCAGGCATGAGAAATGCGTATAGACGTGTGAGCGCCGGCCCCGGTGCTTGCGGCCTCGTCAGGAGAATGAACGTGGTATCGACGTCTAATGATTGCCGGAGGGCTTAGCCATGCAAAAGCTATCCATCCTGACGCTCTGCCTGCTTGCCGCCGTCGCATGCATGACCGTGTTTATCTGCTTGTCCGGGGCATTCACCACGCGCGACACCGAATACGGCAGTGGCACGGCCGTGTTCTGCTATATCGACGAGCAGCTTCGCTAAGACGCGGCGCGTGCTCCCCTGAGCGGGAGCGCGCTCCTTCACGTCACGCAGTTTCCCGATTCAGCGCGCCATCGCTCAGCCCGCCCGTTCCTTGACGTAGCGCCCGGGTGCCGGTTCGATCACGGGGTACGTCTTGCTGCCGGCCTGGCGGGGTGCGTCGATGGCCTTCCCGGCCTTGGGCGCGAGCCACTTGATCCAATGGGGCCACCAGCTCCCCGGCGTCGCCGTGGCACTGGCAAGCCACTGCCCGGCGTCATCCCCCAGGGTGCCGCCAGCCCAGTAGCTGCGCTTGTTCTTCGACGCCGGATTGATGACACCCGCGATGTGCCCGCTCGCGCCAAGCACAAACTGCGTCTCGCCACCGACCAGTTGCGTCGTCCGGTAGGCGGACTTCCAGGGCACGATGTGGTCGTCCTGCGTCGCCAGCACATAGCTGGGCAGATCGATCGCGCCGAGGTCCACGGGCGTGCCGCACATTGTCAGCCGCTTCGGCACGCACAGGTTGTTCTCCAGGTACATGTTCCGCAGGTACCAGGTATACATCGGCCCCGGCAGGTTGGTGCTGTCGGCATTCCAGTAAAGCAGGTCGAATGCTTCGGGCGACTTGCCCTTCAGGTAGTGGTTGATGACATTCGGCCAGATCAGGTCATTGGCGCGCAGCGTCTGGAACACGAAGCCGAGTTCCGATCCGGGGTAGATGCCGCCCTGGCCGATCGCCCGCTCGCGCGCTGCTACGCCCTGCTCGTCGATGAATACGCCAAGGTCGCCGGGGTCCCGGAAATCGAGCATGGTGGTCAGCAGGGTCAGGCTGGCCACGGAGGTGTCGCCGCGCGCGCGCAGCACCGCGAGCGCGGAAGAGAGGATCGTGCCACCTACGCACCAGCCAAGCGCGTTGAGCTTGTCGGCACCGCCGATGGCCAGCGCCACCTCGATCGCTTTCATCACCCCCAGGCTCAGGTAGTCGTCCCACGTGACGTGGGCGCAACTGGCATCGGGGTTGCGCCACGACACCAGGAAGACTGTGTAGCCTTGTCCGACGGCGAACCGCACAAACGAGTTCTCGGGCTGCAGGTCGAGGATGTAGAACTTGTTGATGGACGGCGGCACGATCAGCAGCGGGCGCGTTGCCACCCGCCCGGTCAGGGGTGCGTACTGGATCAGCTGGAACAGCGCGTTTTCGAACACCACCGCGCCTTCGGACACGGCCACGTTCTTGCCGATCTCGAACGCGGACTCATCGGTGATCGACAGCCCGCCCTTGCGCATGTCCGCGAGCAGGTTGCCGAGCCCGGCCTTCAGGCTCTCGCCTTGCGTCTCGAATGCGAGCTGCATCACCTCCGGGTTGGTGGCGGCATAGTTGGCCGGGCTCATCGAGTCGATGAACTGGCGCGTATAGAAGCGCAGCCGTTGCCTGGCGGGTTCGTCCAGATCCGCGGCCTCCACCATGTCGCTGGCCAGCCTGGCGTTGAGGAGGTAGCTCTGCTTGAGCAGGCTGTAGGCGGGATTGTCGCGCCATTCGATGGCGCCGAAGCGGCGGTCGCCGCGCTCGGGTGCGACCACCGGCTCCGCCGGTTCGCCCGCGATGTTGACCATCATCCGTGTCCACAGCGCCAACTGCTGCTGGAAGTAGTTCAACTGCAGATCGGCGAAGGGGCCGGCGCCGGTCGGCGCCATGGCCTGCCACAGGCTTTGCCCCGACTTGATGAAACCCTGGACAAACTCGTCAGGAACGTTGTAGGGGAATGCCATCGTTGTCTCCATTGCCCCGGGTCCCGCGGCGGCCTCCGGTGGCATTATCTGTGCGCGGCCGGACAGGGACGCCATTCAGGCCAGGTTGGCGCGGCGTAGTTTCGCCTTGAGCGCCCCGATCTCGTCCAGCAGGTCAAGCACGAGTGCAACGCCCGCGGGCCCCAGCTCCAGGTCGCGTGTCAAACGCAGCGCCGCGCGGGCGCGCGACAGGGCGGCGCCCTCAAAGCGCCAGCCCTGCGCATCCTCGCCGCGCGGCGTCAGCACGCCTTCCTCGACAAGGGCCACCACCTGCTCCATGTCGGCGTGACAGGCCACGCTCAGTTCGACCAGCGTGAACTGAACCTCTTCCTCGACAAGCACGCCTTGTAGCGTCGAACCGCTTTGATTGCTCATCGCATCAAGCCTCCGTTGAACGGCGCGGCGAAAAACCGCTAAAGGTCTTGGCCATCTCCCGGTACGCCTGCCTGGCCTGCTCCGTGTCGGCAGGCGGCAAGGCGATGGAGAGCACCGCGTACAGGTCGCCGGGCGGCGTGCTGGGAAGGCCCTTGCCCCTGAGCCGCAGCTTGCGGCCAGCCGACGAGCCCGGCGGCACGCTGAGTTGAAGCACGCTGCCGTCCGGCGTGGGTATGTCGACGCTGGCGCCCAGGGTAGCTTCCCAAGGGGCGACGGGCAGGTCCAGGTAGACGTCGCGATCGTCGACGCGGAACCGCGGGTGCGGCGCGATCTCGATCTCGAGGTACAGGTCGCCGGCGGGCGCGTCTCCAATCGCCGGGCCGCCTTGCCCGGCAAGCCGGAGATGCTGTCCCCCGCGAACGCCCTTGGGAATATTCACGTCCAGTTGCCGCTCCTGCAAGCGGACATGGCCGTTGGCGTCCACCTGCGGCGTGCGCAGCGAAATGGTGCGGCGCCCTCCCCGGTATGCGTCCTTCAGATCGATCTGCACCTTGGCGTGATGATCCGCCCCGGCCATACGGCCGGCATGGCGCGCGCCGCGGCCCTGCGCCGGCCTCGCCCCGAACAGCGATTCGAAGAAATCGCTGTGATCCATCTCCGGGTCGCGACCGGCATCGCCGCCGCTGAACTCGAAGCCGCTATCCCATCCCGGCGGCGGAGTGAACTCGCGGCCGTGCTTGTAGCGCGCCCCCACGTCGTCRTAGGCCGCGCGCTTTTCCGCGTCTTTCAGCGCCTCGTACGCTTCGGCCACGTCCTTGAACCGGGCTTCCGCATCCGGCTCCTTGCTGACGTCAGGGTGATACTTGCGCGCGAGCTTGCGGTAGGCACGCTTGATGTCATCCTGCGTGGCCGTGCGCTCCACGCCCAGCATCGCGTAGTAGTCCTTGAACTCCATGAGTGGCCCTCCGGCGGCTCGCGTGCGGGACGCGCACGGCGCTTGCGAACAACTTGTCACTGAGTATAGGCAAAGGGGGCGGCGTGCGCCTCTCAAGACGCACGCCGCGGGTGAGCGGGAGGGAAAGCGTCCGGGAACCGGCTATGTTGGTGGCAAGCCTTGTACTGGAGCGCCGTCATCAACGGCGTGATCTCCGTGCCGAGCATGGTCGTGACCATGCTGATGGCGGCGGCTGTCTGCGCCATGCTGGCGACAATGCGCGCATGAGGCCAACCCACGCGAAGTGCCAATAAAGACATCTGCGTGTCCGCCATCGTACCGACACCATGGCCGGTCGATGTCAGTCTCGGTCTATCGAATGCCGGGTGCGATCGGCGGCTGCGCGGATGCGCGGGCCAATGTCTGGCGCATGGCATGACCACCCTCCCTGGAGTCCAATCATGAATCCGTATGAACTTGACCACATCAGCAGCGGCCCGCGTGCCGCCATCGTCGGCAACATCGAGAAGAACGGCGCGGGGCCCGGGCCTTTCCTGATGGCTGCCGATACGCTGGAAGGCAACCCGGTGATCGGCCCGGGCGGCGACAAGCTCGGCAAGGTCGACCACATCATGCTGGACGTGCCCGGCGGGCGTATCGCCTATGCGGTGCTGTCCTTTGGCGGCTTCCTGGGCATGGGCGAAAAGCTCTTCGCCGTCCCCTGGTCCGCGCTGACGCTCGACATCCAGCGCAAGAGCTTCGTGCTGGGCATCGACAAGGAAGTGCTGGAGGCCGCGCCCGGTTTCGACAAGGACCATTGGCCAAGCATGGCGGACCCGCAGTGGGCCACCAGCATCCACGAATACTATGGCCGGCCGCCGTACTGGGAGCAGGACCGGTACGAGCGGGAGACGCAGCGCTGAGCGCGTGCGTCTCCCACCGTCTGGGGTAGCCCGAAGCGACGTGCGGCGGCGCCGCTCCGGCTCAGCGGAGCTGATCGAGGATCGCCGGATTCTCCAGCGTCGATATGTCTTGAGTAATCTCTTCGCCCTTCGCCAGCGAGCGCAGCAGGCGGCGCATGATCTTGCCCGAACGCGTCTTGGGCAGGTTGTCGCCGAACCGGATGTCCTTGGGTTTCGCAATCGGCCCGATCTCCTTGCTCACCCACGCGCGCAGCTCGTTGGCGATCTTCTCCGCCGCCTCGCCCTCCGGGCGCGCTCCCTTCAACACCACGAACGCGATCACGGTTTCGCCTGTGACCTCGTCCGGCCGCCCGACCACGGCAGCCTCGGCAACCAGCGCGTTCGCGGCCAGTGCCGACTCGATCTCCATCGTGCCGAGCCGGTGGCCGGACACATTGAGCACATCGTCGATGCGGCCCATGATGGTGAAGTAGCCCGTCTCGGGATCGCGCACCGCGCCATCGCCGGCAAGGTACAGCTTGCCGCCCAGCTCTTCCGGGAAGTAGCTGGTCCGATAGCGCTCCGGGTCGCCCCAGATGGTGCGCAGCATCGCGGGCCACGGCCGCTTGATGACCAGGATCCCGCCCTGGCCGGCAGGCACGTCCTGCCCGGTTTCATCGACGACCGCCGCCATGATGCCTGGCAGCGGCAGCGTGCACGAGCCCGGCACAAGCGGGGTCGCGCCCGGCAGCGGCGAGATCATGTGGCCGCCGGTCTCGGTCTGCCACCAGGTATCGACAATCGGGCAGCGTGATCCTCCGACGTTGGTGTAGTACCAGATCCACCCTTCCGGATTGATTGGCTCGCCGACGGTGCCGAGGATGCGCAGCGACGACAGGTCGTAGTTCGACGGGTGCACCTTTGCGTCGACCGCCGCGGCCTTGATGAGTGAACGAATCGCCGTTGGCGCGGTGTAGAAGACCGTGACCTTGTGCCTGGCGATCATGTCCCAGAAGCGGCCCGCGTTCGGGTAAGTCGGCACGCCTTCGAACATCACCTGGGTGCCGCCGACCGCGAGCGGGCCATAGGCGATATAGCTGTGGCCGGTGATCCAGCCAATGTCGGCGGTACACCAGAACACATCCGCGGGCTTCCAGTCGAAGGTCCACTTCATGGTCTGCGCGGCCCACAGCAAGAAGCCGCCGGTGCTGTGCTGGACCCCCTTGGGCCTGCCGGTCGACCCGGAGGTATACAGGATAAAGAGCGGATGCTCGGCGCCGACCCACTCCGGCTCGCAGGTGCCCGCTTCGGCCTGCGTCAATTCGTGCATCCACAGGTCGCGATCCGCGTTCCACTGCACCTTGCCCCCCGTGCGTTTGTACACGATCACGCTCTTCACCGCGTCGCAGCCGCCCTGCGCCAGGGCTTCGTCCGCGATATTCTTCAGCGGTAGTGCCTTGCCGCCGCGCATCTGTTCATCCGCGGTGACAAGTGCAACGGCGCCCACATCCACAAGGCGTTCGTGCAGCGATTTTGCCGAGAAGCCGCCGAATACAATCGAATGCGTCGCGCCGATCCGCGCGCACGCCTGCATGGCAACCACGCCTTCCACCGACATCGGCAKGTAGATCACCACGYGGTCGCCCTTCTTCACGCCCCGCTTCCTGAGCGCATTCGCGAAGCGGCACACACGTTGCAGCAGGTCCTGGTAGGTGACGGCGGCCACGGTGCCATCGTCGGCCTCGAAGACAATGGCAATGCGGTTGCCGCTGCCGGACTCGACATGGCGATCCAGGCAGTTATACGAGGCATTCAGCTCGCCATCCTCGAACCAGGTGTAAAAAGGTGCGTTCGACTCGTCGAGCACTTTGGAGAACGGCGTCTTCCAGGTCAGCGCCTGGCGCGCGAGACGCCCCCAGAAGCCGTCGTAGTCGCGTTCGGATTCAGCGAACAGCGTCTTGTACGCGTCCATGCCTGAGATGGCCGCATGGGCCGCCAGATCAGCGGGCGGCGGAAAGAGGCGGTGTTCCTGGAGAACCGATTCAATGGATTGCATTTCGTACTCCTGCGCGCAGGTTGGGCATAGGGCCACGCCATCCGCTTGCTCGCGCCGCGGGTTCGGGCATCCTGCGACAAGTGGATCAAGGCATTCAGCAAACGGTGCGCGCAATCGGCCCGGACGTCGGTACGCTGCCGTACCCGGTGCCGGCGGGATCAGATTCCCTGGCGAAAACCGAGGTAGTCCAGCGCCAGGTGTTTCTGCAGTGCGCGGGCCTGGCGCAAGGCGTCGCGCAAGGCGCGCCGCTCGCCCGCGTCCAGTTCGTTCGGGTCCACACGATTGTGCATGGCCGAGCCGCGTGCGAAACAGCGCTGCTGTGTCTTCAGGCGCAACGTCTGGATGCCATTGAACGCGCCGATCYACGCTTGCACATCCTGTGGCTCCAGGCGCCGCGCCTCGCCGGCGCGCCGGAGGCGATCGGCCGTATTGCTGGCGCGGGCGCGGCAAGCCAGGCCGTAGATGCGGGCCGCGTCGACGAACAGCGTGGCGGCATCCTGTTTCAGATCGATCGTACCGGCGAACTTCCCGCTCCTGGCCACCGCGAAGTCGCGCAGCAGGCCGAGCGGCGCTTTGCGCCGCAGCGCATTCTCGGTCATCTGGTACAGAAAGCGCGGGTTGTCCGGCGCCATGTCCGCGAGCCAGTCGATCAACGCCTGTGCCAGATCGTGCGCGCCATGAAGCGGCCTCAGGTCGAAGAAGATGGTGGCGTTGAGCAGCGCCCGCGGATCGCCTTCGATGATCCAGCTCGCGAAGCGCTCCCGCCATTCGTGCAGGTCGAGGCACCACTGCGGATTGCTTGCCATGATTTGCCCGGTGCACAGCGGGAACCCGCAGGCGTCGAGCGCTTCGTTGATGCGTAGCGCCAGCGGCAGCATCCGTTGGCGCAGTGCCTGGGCGCCGCCGCTGCCAGCCAGGATGAGCCCGTTGTCCTGGTCGCTCGACAGCGTCTGTTCCTGGCGGCCTTCGCTGCCGAGCGCGATCCAGCACCAGCGTACGTCCTGCAACTGCTGCCCCGCACAGGCCAGGTCTATCACGCGCCGTGTCAACGCATCGTTCAGCGTCGAGATCAGCCGCGTAAGCGGCTCCGCTTCCGTCTCGCCCGCCACGCGATGCCAGAGCGCCCGGATCTCCGCGGCGGCCCGCTGCAGCCCGCCTCCGTCCTGCGCGCCGGCGATGCGGCGGCGGGCGCCCTCCATGTCTCGCATGAATGCGCCCGCCTGGGCATCGGGCGGGTCGAAAACGGCGTCGGGATGGATCGTGGGCGGCTCATTCATGGGTTGTACGTTCCTCAGTACCGGAGCCGCGCGTAAAGGGTCTGTTGCGCGGCATCGCGGGCATCCTTCAGGGTGACAATGCCTTTTTCCGCGAGCAGCGGGGTCATCTTGAGAAAGACCTCGCCAGTGACGATCGCGTCTCCCAGGGCGGTATGGCGGCCAATCACCGCCACGCCGAGACGGCTGGCGATCGCTTCCAGTGTGTGCTCGGTCTGATGGGGGTGGATCACCTGCGATAACAGCAGCGTATCGAGGACGGGTTGCGTGAAGGCGGTGCCGGTTCTTTCCTCCAGCATTTGCAGGAACTTCATGTCGAACGCGGCATTGTGCGCGACGAGCACGGTATCCGCGGCGAAACGGTGAAACTGCGGCAACACGGTTTCGATCATTGGCTGGCCATTGAGCATGGCGTGCGTGATGCCGTGAACCGCTATCGACCCGGCGCTCAGCGCGCCCCGCGGCTGGATCAGCTGCTCGAAACTCTCCCGCTGCAACAGCCGGCCGTTGACGATGCGCAAGGCGCCGATGGAGATGATTTCATCGCCGGCGGCAGGCTCCAGCCCCGTGGTCTCGGTATCGAACACCGTGTAGCTGAGTTGCGCGAGCAGGCACTGGTCGATTTCGGCGTTTTGTCCCGGCTGGTGGAACAGGTCGAAATCGTAGAACTCCGGGCGGCCTTGCTGTGCCGGCAGGCTGTCCAGCGCCGACCGCGGCTCGGAGACCGGCAGCATCAGACGGTAGCGGGCCATGTCGGGCGACGAGCCGGACGAACATACGGTCTCGCCGCCCTGACGCGCCATCAGCGCGCTCAGTGAGAGGGCCGCACCGGCCTGCAATGGTGCGTTCTCCCACGCCCGCAGCATGTCGGCGGTTGGCGGCGCGCCGCGCCAGGTAAGGTCGAGATAGGCCAGACGGCCGGCACGGCACAGGCCGAAACGCAACTCGGTGACGCCGGCTTCGGTAGCGAGCCGCTGCGCCAGATAAGCCAGCGCCTGGGTCAAGGCATAGCTGTCCACCTTGAGCCACAGCGTGGCGTCGACCGCATCGCTGGCGGCTACGCTGAGCGACGGGCTGCCGATCCGCCGCAGCAGCAGCGCGAGCAGGTCGGCGCCGCGCATCTCTTCAAGCTCCTGATGGCTGTCCATCCCGGCGCCGCGCTGATCCACGGCACGGCCGATCTGGCCCACCAGGCGCTGCGATTCGTCGTCGATGATGCCGGTAAGCTGGGCTCGCTTCTCAGCGTTCATTGCCGGGAACGCCTGGAGGGTTTCCACCGCCGTAAGGAGATTCGCCAGCGTGGCGCGCGCATCTTGCGTGAGCGACTGCAGCAACGCGTCGCGGCGGTTGTCGGCCTCGACGTTGCGGGTGATGTCTTCCAGCGTCAGCACGAAGCCGTTGAGGGTATGCGCGCTGTCGAACACGGGTGCCATGTGCGCGCGCACGATCTGGCCCTGCGACAGCGTGGCGACGAATCCGGATACCGGCCGCGCCCCGCGGGCCCCGCCCTCGCGGAGCTGGTGCTGCAGCTGTTCCAGCGCGTGCAGGATGAGACCCCGCTCGATCACGCCGAACACGGAGCGGCCCAGGCCGATTGCCGCAATGCCAGCCGCGGGCGCGCCGCCCCGGCCAGCTTCCAGCAACTGCCTGGCGCTGTCGTTGTAGAGCAATATTCGCCCTTCGATATTGCAGACCAGCACGCTCAGCGCAAGCTCCGCCATGAGCGCGGCGAGCCGGTTCTTCTCCTCGGCCAGCGCGCGGTTCGCCAGCTCGATCCTGGCCTGCACGTCGTCGTGCACGGCCTGATGGGACGCCGCCAGCAGGTTAAGCTTGTCGACCAGGATGCGCACATCGCGCGCGCCCTGTGGCGCGATGCGATGACCGGGGTTGGCCGCAAGCAGCGCGGCGTCTTCGGCCAGCCGCGCGACCGGCGTCAGGTAGGCGTCGAACAGGGCTTTCAGGCCAATGCCCAGGCCAAGCAGCAGCAGCAACGCGAGGGCAATCCACAGCGCGCCGCGCTGCAGCAGCAACGCGCGCAACCAGGTGCGCTGCGCGTCCGGCAGGTCGATCGCGAGCGGCAGGAGGATCGCGCCGGCGAGCAGCAACTGCGCCAGGAAGAGCAGCGCCAATGTCACGCCGAAGCGGTGCCCGGCGATCCACGTTCGAATCATTCGGGGTCTCTCTGACAGCTCGCGAGCAATGCGCCCACCTTCTCAACCAGCTCCTTGGTGGAAAACGGCTTGGTGATGTACGCATCGGCGCCCAGCGCGAGGCCCTTGCTCACCTCAAGGTCCCGCCCCTTCGCCGATAGCATGACCACCCTGACCCGATCCCAGGCCTTGTTCTCGCGGATCTTCTGGCAGACCTCGAAGCCGCTGCGCAGCGGCAGCATGATGTCGAGCAGGACAAGATCGGGCTGGAACGCGGCCATCTGCGCCAGGGCTTCCTCCCCGTCGCGCGCGATGCCCACCTCGTAGCCGCTCTGCTGCATCAGGAATTCCAGGGAGATCACGATGTTCGGTTCGTCGTCGGCGATAAGGACTTTGTGGGTCATGACGTTGTCTCCGGTGCGTTCGGCAGCGGCAGCGTGAATACGAATACCGCGCCGTTGTCCTGCGTGGTCTCCAGCCACAGCGCACCGCCGAAATGGCGGATGATTTCCCGGCTGATCGGCAATCCGAGCCCGGTGCCCTGGGGCTTGCCCGCCAGCCTGTCGCCGCCCTGGCGGAACTTGTCGAAGATCAGCTCCCGATCCTGCGGGCGCACGCCGCAACCGTTGTCGCGCACCGCGACGCGCAAATTGCCGCCCGCCGCCTCCAGGCTCACCGCGACCCGGCCGTCCGCGCGGTCGCAGAACTTTGCCGCGTTCGACAGCAGGTTGAGCATCACCTGCATCAGCCGGTCGGGGTCGGCCAGTATCAGCGGGACCTGCGGCGGCAGGTGCAGCTCAAGCTGAATGCGCTGGTCCGCAAACAGTTGCCGGGTGGCGCTTACCGCATCCTCGATCACTTGTTTCAAGTCTAGTGGCACGGGGTGCCATTCGGTGCTGCCGGATTCGATCTTGGCAAGGTCGAGCACGTTGTTGATGAGACGTGTGAGGCGCTCGCTTTCCTTGATCACAATGTCAAGGTATTCGCTGCGCCTGGCAGCGGCAAGATCGGGATGGTCGCGAAGAATTTCGGAGAACGCGCGGATTGACGTAAGCGGGGTGCGCAACTCGTGCGTCACTGTCGAAATAAAGTCGTCCTTCATGTGATCAAGCTCGGTGAGCCGCATGTTGGCGGCCTTGAGTCCGGCCGATACCATCTCCAGTTCTCGCGATTTCTGTTCCAGTTGCCGGCTGTAGGCGACCGCTTGCGAGGTCTCATCCAGTATTGCCATGACTTCGTCCAGGCCGAGCGGCTCTTCATTCACCGCCGAGGCGATCATCGCGCGCGCCGATGCGGCGCCGATCGCACCTGCCAGCTGGATTTCCGCGAAATGCACCAGCGCGGCGTCGGCGGCCAGCGGGYTGGCGCCGGCACGCTCGCGGTGGAACCGCGCGTACGCTTCGTCGGCCCGTACGCCGCCAAGGAAGCGCCGCAACAACGCAAGTACCGCTTCGGCCGAAGCGCTGCCGCGCCACACATGGGAACCCAGTGCGCTGCCGCCGTGGGCATAGGCATCCACGAACAGGATGGCCTGCACCCGTTCCGCCGCGCTTTGCGGACTGGTGAGCGACACGCCGGCATAGCCGCCGACGTTCGCCAGCATGCTCCAGAACAGCGCATGCGAGACCGGGTCCAGCCCGGCCAGGCCAAACAGTTGCTGCGGCTTCAGCCACCCGATGCCGAACGGCCCGTATTCGACAAAACTGGCCGGCAGCCAGCCGGACTGCGCGAACGATGGCAGCAGGAGCGTGTACAGCCAGAGCAGGAAGCCTGCGCCGAGGCCAGCCAGCGCGCCGCGCCGCGTGCCGTTCTTCCAATAGATGGCGCCCAGCATCGCGGGCGCGAACTGCGCCACGGCCGCGAACGAGATCAGGCCGATCGAGACCAGCGCGTACGCTTCGCCGGCCAGGCGGAAGTAGGCGTATCCCAGCATCATCAACAGCACGATGGCCGCGCGCCGGATCGCGAGCAGCATCGCGCTGATATCGGCGCGATGGCCGAACCGCAGGGGCTTCAGGCGCAGCAGCAAGGGCATCACCAGGTCATTGCAGACCATGGTGCTGAGCGCGATGGTTTCGACGATGACCATGCCGGTCRCGGCCGACAGCCCGCCGATGAACACAAGGAGCGTCAGCGCCGGAGCGCCTTCCTGCAGCGGCAACGCCAGCACGAACATATCCGGGTCGACCTGGCCGCCCGGAAAGCGCAGCACGCCTGCGAAGGCGATCGGCAACACAAAGAGATTGATCGCCAGGAGGTACAAGGGCAGCATCCAGATGGCTTTCCTGAGGTGATTCTCGTCGACGTTCTCGACCACGGCGATCTGGAACTGGCGCGGCAGGAGCAGGATCGACAGCATCGACAGGAATACCAGCGCGGCCCAGCTGCCGAATGTCACGGTACCGCCATTCAATGTCAGGAGCGCCTTCAGCGCGGGAACCGCGCCCGCGCGCCCGAACAGATCCCCGAAGCCATCGTACAGGCCAAAGGTGACGAAGATCCCTACCGAGAGAAAGGCCGCCAGCTTTACCAGCGATTCAAACGCAATCGCGGCGACCATGCCCTCATGGCGCTCCGCAGCATCGATATGGCGGGCGCCGAACAGGATGGTGAATATGGCCAGCATCAGCGCGAGGTACAGCGTGGTGTCCGACCACACCGGCCCTGCCGTGCCGCGCCGGATGCCGATGTCGGCGGAATGCACCAGTACCGCCACGCTCGCCGAGACGGCCTTTAGTTGCAGCGCGATATAAGGCACGATGCCCACCACCGACACCAGCGTGACAAGGCCGCCAAGCAGCGCGCTCTTGCCGTATCGCGAAGCCAGGAAATCGGCAATCGACGTGATGCGGTTGTTCTTGCTGATACGGATGATCTTGCGCAGCACGGTCCACCATAGCGCCGCCATCAGTGTAGGGCCGAGGTAGATGGGCAAGAAGCCGATGCCGCTGACGGCGGCGCGGCCGACGCTGCCGTAGTATGTCCACGAGGTGGCGTACACGGCCAGCGACAACGCATACAGGTATGGGTTGTTGATGACGCTGGCGCCCGCGTCCGAGCGCTTGTCGCCGTAATACGCAATGGCGAACAGCATGCCAAGGTACGTGAACGACGCCAGCGCAACGACCCAGCCCTGCAGCATGTCAGTCCCTCGGCGCAGGTGCGGGCGGGGCGAACTGAGGGTTTCCTTTTCGCGGTGCTTCCTGCTCCGCGGTGACTGCCAGCAGAACGATAAGCACCGCCCATGCGGCGAACAGATAGGCGTACAACAGCGGGATGCCGAACCAGGTGAGCGTGTTGTTGAACAGGGCCAGCAGCGGATAGTTGAACAGCAGCCAGCCCAGGGCAAACAGCGCGATCAGGCGGTGTCCGACAAGGTTGCGGCGCAACACGGCACGTCCTTCAGTGGCCGGAAGCGCCCGACGCGCCAATGCCGGTTTCCGACCGGACTCTCTGCGCCTCGTACCCTGCGCGGTCAACCCGGGCACGATCGCTATTGTCGAGAATCGAGAACAGCCAGATGCCGACAAAGCCTGCGGTCATCGAAAACAAGGCAGGCGATGTGTACGGAAAGATCGCATCCTTGTAGCCGAATACATCCACCCAGACCGATTTGGAGACAATGGTCAGCCCGACCGCGGTGATCAGGCCGAGAAAGCCGCCGATGGTCGCGCCGCGCGTCGTGCAGTCTTTCCAGAGCACAGCCATGAACAGCACGGGGAAGGTAGCCGATGCCGCAACGGCAAAGGCCAGGGACACCATGAACGCGATGTTCTGCTTCTCGAACGCAATCCCGAGAATCACCGCCACGACGCCCAGCGCGACTGTCGTATACCGCGAAACGCGCAATTCCTTATCGCTGGCCGCCTTGCCTTTCTTGAACACGGTCGCATAAAGGTCATGCGAAACCGCAGTAGCGCCGGACAGCGTCAGCCCGGCGACCACGGCAAGAATCGTGGCGAAGGCCACCGCGGAGATAAAACCGAGGAACACATTGCCGCCAACGGCGTTCGCAAGGTGGATGGCAGCCATGTTGTTGCCGCCCAGCAAGCCGCCAAGCGCATCCTTATATACCGGGTTGGTGCTGACCAGCACGATGGCGCCAAAGCCGATGATGAATGTCAGCAGGTAGAAGTAGGCGATCCATGTCGTCGCCCAGAACACGGACTTGCGCGCTTCCTTGGCGCTTGGCACGGTAAAGAACCGCATCAGGATGTGCGGCAGCCCTGCCGTGCCGAACATCAGCGCCATGCCGAATGAAATGGCGGAAATCGGATCCTTGATGAAGGTGCCGGGACCCATGATGGCATCCTTCTTGGCATGGACGTCGACCGCCTTGGCAAACAGCGCTTCGGGATTGAAATGGAACTGCGCCAGCACCATGACTGCCATGAACGTCGCGCCCGCGAGCAGCAGGCCGGCCTTGATGATCTGGACCCATGTGGTCGCCGTCATGCCCCCGAACAGAACATAAACCATCATCAGCGTGCCGACGATCACCACGGCAAGCCAGTACTCCAGGCCGAACAGCAGCTTGATCAGCTGTCCGGCGCCGACCATCTGGGCAATCAGGTAGAACGCCACCACCACCAGCGTGCCCGAGGCCGCGAATACGCGGATCGGTGTCTGCTCGAAGCGATAGGCAGCCACGTCGGCGAAGGTGAAGCGGCCGAGGTTACGCAGCCGCTCGGCCATCAGGAAGGTGATGACGGGCCAGCCGACCAGAAAGCCGATCGAATAAATCAGGCCGTCATAGCCGTTCGAATAAACCGCGGCCGATATCCCGAGGAAAGATGCCGCGGACATATAGTCGCCCGCGATTGCCAGGCCGTTCTGGAAGCCGGTGATGCCGCCGCCGGCCGTATAGAAATCCGCGGCGGACTTGGTTTTGCTGGCGGCCCATTTCGTGATGAACAGGGTAAACACCACAAAGACAGCGAACATGGAGATCGCAGTCCAGTTGGTCGGCTGCTTCTGCATTTGGCCAAGGTCGCCGCCGGCTCCCCAGACCGCCCCGCACAGGGCAAGCAGCGTCAGTGTGCTCAGGATGCGGTTCCGGGTCGACATTACAGCACCTCCTTGCGAATCTGAGCCGTCAGGTCGTCGAATTCGCGATTGGCGCGCCAGACGTAGATGCCGGTGATGGCCACGGTAAATACGATCACAAAGAGTCCGATCGGAATACCCCAGGTCATCACGCCGTCGCCGATCCTGGTGGAAAGCAGGGTCTTGCCGAAGGCAACCAGGAGAATGTAGCCGTAATACACGACCATCATCATCCCGGCGAGCACCCATCCGTAGGTAGAACGGGTCGATACCAGCCGCTGATAGTTGGGATTGGACCGTATCCGCTGAACGAGATCTTCTTCCATGTCTTATCTCCGGTTCTTCGGGCAGGAGGTGCGCATGCGACGCGCTGTCTTCAGTCTTATGTCGAACAGCGGCAACAATCAATGGCGATATGCATGCAGCCCATGGGCAAGTGACGTAAAGCCGATCTTCGCTGCAGTCTCGTTCATGGCATCCGGTATGCGCGGAAAGTCAAAAGGCAACCGGCGGCATCATGCCCGGGATTGAAATAAGAATCGGTACGGTCCCGTACCGGTTGTCTTACGGCTTGATGCGCGCCCGCGCTTCGGCATTTCAGACTTCTTCTTCAGACATTCTCCGGACATTTGCCGGACAGTTTCCAGCTGAAGCGCGACGGCAGCAAAGCTGCCCGGCAGGACTGACACATTCGCTGGCGAGGCAGAGGCAGCAATGCGATATGGGTTCATCAGCCAAGTCCCGCAATCGCAAGCGGGCATGCCCGCTTGCGTACCGACGCGGTGCCGGCATTCACGTAGTGTCATGCGGAATGGCCGTGCCCCCATCGCGGGAATTTCCCGTGACGGCGCGCGAGACTGTTCCTCACGCCATCCGGCCCTGGATATGGCGACTGAAGAAGGCTCGCCAGACGGAGCCAGAGGAGACGGATGCCTGCGCCTGCGGCTTTTCATTCGCCCTGGGGCCGGGAGGCGGCGGCGCGATGTTTCCGCGCGCCGCGCATAGCAGGGTGGCATCGTCGCAATCGATCATCGCGGTGATGGTTTCACGCTGCAGGTCGGCAGGGTAGATCACGGGGAGGATTTCGCTAACGATGCGTTCACTCTCGAACGGCCCGAACCGGTAGATGTCATTGCCATCCACTTCAGCAAAGAACCAGCTGGCCGGACTACTTCGATAGACAACGACGACGGCGCGACAAACTTCCTTTGACATACCCTTACCCCCAACCAGAATCTGGTTCTTTATCCCACATTCAATATGAAAATATCCGGATAGGGATCGATTTTATTTCTTTCAATTTTTATAAAAAATCGCCAACCAGCAAATCCGAATCTGAAACTGGTGGGGCCCCATGCCGGACATCTTCCATAAAATCCCGGCGCCGATTCTGGTATGTTGCGGCATGTGCGCCCCTACGTGTATTTATAGCTTGTTTTTGAAATAATTACTGTCCGCAAGCGTACCAATTTGCAAAATCATATCGCCCTGGATTCCTGCCAAAAATCCGCCATCGCCGGTTGGCTCACCTATATTTCAATACACGGCCTTCCAACCCATTGCATGCATCTCGCCGGCAAAGACCACATGTGACGGATCAACGACCCCGGAAGGCTCAGGGGGGCGTGAGGCAGGCATTCGAAGGGCGTGACGCGTTCCGGCGCTGCCAAGAGAAGCACTCTGGCCGGGCTGGCGACGCAATCATGGCTCCGGTTCGGGCAAGAGAAGGATCATGGGAAACGCTGGCGGTAACTTGTGGACGCGATTCTGGGAAATCGCGAAACCTTACTGGTTCTCGCGGGAAAGATGGAAGGCCAGGCTGTTCCTTTTCCTGTTGGTCCTGCTGCTTCTTGGCCAGACCGGCGTCAATGTGCTGTTCAACGAGCAATCCGGCGAGTTCACGTCGGCGCTGGCGGCGAAGGATGCCGGCAGATTCTGGCACTCCATCCTCTTGTGCGTCTATGTCATGATCGCAGCCGTGCCGGTCTACGCTCTCTACTACTACGTCAGAAATACACTTGGCATCCACTGGCGGCGCTGGCTGACCAGCCACTACCTGGATAAATATTTCAGGAATCACGCTTTCTACAAACTGAACGCCAATACCGAGATAGACAACCCCGACCAGAGAATCTCGGAAGATATCAACACGTTCACAAACCAATCCCTGTATTTTCTATTGCTTGGACTGGGGGCACTGTTACAGCTTTTTGCGTTTAGCGGCGTGCTCTGGTCGATTTCCAAGGAACTGGTCCTGTTTCTTGTCCTCTATGCAATCGCGGGCACGCTGGTCTCCATCTTCCTGTTCGGGAGAATCCTGATCGGGTTGAACTTCTACCAGTTGAAACGGGAAGCGGATTTCCGCTTCAGCCTGATCCGGGTACGCGAGAACGCCGAATCGATTACCTTTCATCGCGGCGAGGCACTTGAGTCCCTTCACGTGCGGGACCGTTTCGATCACGTCTTCGCGAATTTCAGCAAGCTCATCCGATGGCAACTGAACCTCAATCTGTTTCAGTATGCCTATGCATTCCTGACCATCATGCTGCCGAGTGCCATCGTGGCTTCGCGCGTGCTCTCGGGCGAGCTCGAAGTCGGCCGGGCCATCCAGGCAGCCGGCGCCTTTGCCGCGATACTGGCCGCGCTCACCGTCATCGTCGATAACTTTGAAAGCCTGAGCCGATTTGCCGCCGGACTCGACCGGCTGAGCACTTTCTCAGGTTCGCTGAAGGAAGCACCGGCGACGCCCAGGCAAGCCGGGGACCGGATCGAAGCCACGCGCGACTCGCGCCTGGCGCTCGAGCATGTCACCTTGCAAACGCCAAATTACGAGCGGACCCTCGTCAGGGATCTCACCGTATCGATCAACCCCGGACAGGGATTGCTGATCGTGGGTGCGAGCGGAGGCGGCAAGAGTTCGCTGATGCGTGCGATAGCGGGGCTGTGGAACTGCGGCACCGGACGCATCGCAAGGCCGGAACTTGAGCAGATGCTGTTCCTGCCGCAGCATCCCTACATGGTGCTGGGAAGCCTGCGCAGCCAACTGCTGTACCCCAATCTCGATGACCGGAAGATATCCGACGAGGAACTCCTGCAACTGCTTGACGCGGTAAACCTGCCGGACTTCGTGGAACGATTTGGCGGGCTGGATGCGGTTCTGGACTGGGGGAAGGTTCTCTCCGTGGGGGAACAACAGCGTCTTACCTTTGCCCGCGTGCTGCTTGCGAAACCACGCTATGCGATGCTGGATGAGGCCACCAGCGCCCTGGACATTGGCAATGAAGAACGTCTTTATTTCCAGTTATCCACCGCCCCGACGACACTGGTCAGCGTCAGCCACCGGCCCACGCTCCTCAAGTACCACCAACAGGTGCTGGAGCTGAAGGGAAACGGCGATTGGGAACTCCACCGCTCCCGGAGCTACCGCTTCAGCTGGTAACTCCGGGGGGCGGTCCGGCAGCTCTCCTCTGCCAGGACGGGGCGCCTACGGCTGCTTCCTGGATTCCTCCTTCGCGTCACCATACAAAGCCTGCGTGGAGCCGACTATCTGTTCTATCTTGCCGGCCAGCTCGGTCTTCTTGTTACCCGTTCCTTTGCCAAATATTGCCTTCATCTTCCCCTTTGCCTGTTCGATGCGACCCTTCACTTGATCTGAGTTCATGATCTTGCTCCTTGAAGACGGCGAATGGCCGGCCAGCGCTACGCCTGGCGCGTCATCGCGCGAACGACGAGACATCTTTCCAGGACAGTCAGGCTGACACCAATTTGCGGCAGTGTCGGTACGATGCCGGACAGTTGGCGAACGCCGTCGCCTGCCCCGTACCGGCGCAGGGCTCCCCCCTCATCCTTGTCCGGTGCCGGACAGACGCGCACCAGGAACTGGCGCACAAGTAGGCATGCGATCGCGCCGCCAGCACTGGCGAGCCGCCGGCGGGATCATGGAATGTCCAAGGAGACCGATCATGAAACTCACCGCCCGCTATTTCCAGCCAGGGACGGCGTTCGTCCTGCCGTCCATCGCGTTTCTTTCGGCGCTGGCGCTGGCCGGTCCCGCCGGCGCCATCACGGCCACGGATGCCCAGGGTACCTCGCACGTTTTAAAGATTGCGAAGCAAGAGCGCATCGATATGCACATCAGCGACCTGCATGCGAAGCTCCAGATCACCCGCTCCCAGGAACAGCTCTGGCTGAAGGTCGCGCAGGTCATGCGCGACAACGCGAGCAGGATGGATTCGCTGCGTCAGGAGCGGGCTGACGACGTCAAAGGCATGACCGCCCTTGGCGACCTCAAGTCTTATGGCGAGATTGCCGACGCCCATGCCGATGGCATCAGGAAGCTCASGCCCGTGTTCCGGGACCTGTACGACAGCATGTCGGACGTACAGAAGAAGAATGCCGACCTGATCTTCCGGACCAGGGAGCAACATGCTTCGAGGAGGAACTGAATCCCGGAACCGGATGGCAGCCGCGGGCGCAAGCAACGCGGTGCGGTCCGGGCTTCCACCCGAACACAGGAGATCATGATGAACACCTCAACAGCGCGGTCAAGGTGGATGCGCTCTGCGAGCGCGCGGACCGTCGCGGCATTCGGCCTGGCAATGGCCATCGGCGCCGTGTCGACGGCACCGGCCTTCGGCGAAGACCGCGACCACCATCCCAGCCAGCAGAACCATGGCAACCCGCATCCTTCAGCCCATCAGGGACATAACGGCGCGTGGCATGGCAACCAGCGCTACGATCACAATCACTATCGCGGCAACTACTATGACGACCAGCGCTATGGCTACGTCTATGCGCCGCCACCCGTGGCTTATGTACCTCAGCCGGCACCCGGCATCAGCCTGTTCTTTCCTTTGCAGATCCGCTAACCGGCTGATGCACAGGCGGCCTGGCATGTATCCCGCATGCCAGGCTGCAAGCCAAGGGTAAGCCTCGGGCAGCGTCATCCCCCCCCTCCCCCCTGCCGTCCCCCGGCAAGGTTTCCACGCGGCTCCACGCGCACTCCTGGCCGTGCAGCGCCTTCTGCTTCCGATATTGCTGCCCTATATTTATAGAGGCCGTCTGTTGTCGTCCCCGCAGTTCCGCGCGCGGGCAGACAACGCCAATGTGACCGGCAGTCAACCCAAACAGTATTGGGAGGCGAAGCGTGACTTCCGTCCAGGATCCCAAGGCCAACCACCTTCTGGCCGTGCTGCCGGAAGCGGAGTGGCTGCGCCTCGCGCCCCATCTGGTTCTGACCGATCTCCCGCTGGGCCATGTCGTGTACGAGTCGGGCGACCAGATGGCGAATGTGTACTTCCCGACCACGTCGATCGTCTCGCTGCTCTACGTGATGGAGGACGGCGCGTCCGCCGAGATTGCCATCGTCGGCAATGAGGGAATCGTCGGCATTGCCCTGTTCATGGGCGGCGAGACGACGCCGAGCCGGGCCATCGTGCAAAGCGGCGGCCACGGATACCGGCTAAATGCAAAGATCCTGAAACAGGAGTTCACCCGCGGCGGTCCCATACAGCATTTGCTGCTGCGATATACCCAGGCCTTGATCACCCAGATGGCCCAGACCGCCGTTTGCAACCGCCATCACTCCATCGAGCAGCAACTCTGCCGCTGGCTGCTGCTAAGCATCGACCGGCTGCCGTCCAACGAACTGACGATGACGCAGGAACTGATTTCGAACATGCTGGGCGTGCGGCGCTCGGGCGTCACCGAGGCGGCCTTGAAACTGCAGAACGCCGGCCTGATTCGATACAGCCATGGCCATATTGCGGTGCTCGACCGGCCAGCGCTCGAAAAGCATGCCTGCGAGTGCTATGCCGTGGTAAAGCGCGAGTTCGACCGCCTGTTGCCCGGTAAACCTGCAACCTGAGAATCCCGGCGGCAAGGCGGTCGCGAAGCGGACCAGGCCGAGCTTTCCCGGCGAGGTGGACATCGCCGGGGCAGTCGCCGCGGCGTCGCGCTGAACGTGGCGGGCCGCGCTTGCGCAAGACCCGCGTTGCCCGGCCCGCGCAGCCCTGCCCTCAATCTTCGCTCGTCCACTCCACCTGCACGCCCAGGCTGCGCAGGTTCTCGACAAAGCGGGGATGGGCCCGGCGGATCGGCGCCGCGTTGCGGATCTCGGACCGGCCGTCGATGCTGGCGGCCACCATGAACAGCGCGATCGCCACCCGGATGATGTACGGGCTTTCCACCACCGCCGGCGTCAGCGGATTGCCGCCAAAGGTGATGAGCCGGTGCGGGTCGGACGAGAACACATGCGCGCCGAACTTCGACAGCTCGCCGGTCCAGCCCAGCGCGCCGTCGTACACCTTGTTCCAGAACATGGCGTTGCCCTGCGCGCGCACGCCCAGCGCGATAAAGATCGGCAGCAGGTCCACCGGGAAATACGGCCAGGGCGCGGCCTCGACCTTGGTGAGCACGTTGCTGGTGAAGGGCGTCTGCACTTTCAGCGGGCCGGCGCAGGTGGCGCGCGACCAGCCGTCCTCGTGCGTGATCTGCACGCCGAACTTGGCAAAGGTCCGGTCGATCAGCGGGAAATTGCCGGGCGCGCTGTTGCGCACGACAACATCGCCGCCGGTGATGGCGCCCAGCGCCAGGAAGGTCGTGATCTCGTGGAAATCCTCGTCGAAGGTGAACTCCCCGCCACGCAGGGCGTTGCCGCCGTGCACCGTCAGGCGCGAGGTGCCAATGCCTTCGATGCGCGCGCCGATCATCGCCATGAAGCGGCAGAACTCCTGCACATGCGGCTCCGATGCCGCATTGGTCAGCGTGGACGTGCCGCCCGCGGCGGCGGCGCACAGCACGAAGTTCTCCGTCGTGGTGACCGATGCGTAATCCAGCCAGTGGTCGGTGGGTGTCAGCAGGCCGGCACTGCGCACGAGCAGCGAGCCGTCGACACGCTCCACCTCGCCGCCGAAGCGGCGGAAGACGTCGACGTGCGGATCGATCTCGCGCACGCCAAGCGTACAGCCCTTGACGTTGTCCTCCAGCCGGGCAACGCCGAAGCGCGCCAGCAACGGGGGCACCAGCATGATCGAAGAGCGCATTTCCTCGGGCAGCCGATGGCGGGCAGCATCGAAGACGGTTTCGCAATGGTGCAGTTCCAGCGTGCCGGTGGCGTGGTCCATATGCACCTTGCTGCCCAAAGCGCGGAAGATATCGAGGATCTTGCGCACGTCGGTGATATCGGGCACGCCATGCAAGCGCAAAGGCTCATCGGTGAGCAGCGTGGCGCAGAGCACGGGCAGCACTGCATTCTTGTTGGCCGAGGGAGTAATACGGCCGCGGAGCGGCTTGCCGCCGTGCACGATGAGATTGGACATGGGATCAGGTATAGCGGGGCGGACCCGGACATTCCGGGACGAAGCCCAGCATTGTACTTGCTATGCGAATGCCGGAATGACGGGAATGGTGCGGAAACGGGTCTACGGTGCAGGCAAAGGCGCTTGTGGCCCCGCCGACACCACGTCATGCACGAAGCGAAGCTTGTCCACGACAAGCGGCGACAGCGCAAACGGGTAGCCATCCGGCAGCCCCAGGCTCCGGTTCAGGCTGTTGAGCACATAGGTGAGCGGAAACCACCGGTTCATGAGGCTGTCGAAGCTCGCATCCTCGACCGGCGTCTGGTCCGTCAGGGTCGGCTCCCCGGCGCTGCTTGGCTTGAGTGCAAGCCCGCACGCCGCGGCGGTGTCCACGGTATCGACAATGTGCAGGTAATGCGCCCAGGTTTCGGCCCAGTCCTCCCACGGGTGCACGGCCGCGTAGGCGCTGACGTAGGTCTGCTCCCATCCTTGCAGGACACCCAGGCCGTAATGCGCCTGCAGCGCCGCCCCATAGTCGGCCCGCTCATCGCCGAACCGCTCCCGGAACGCTTCCAGCCAGCGCGTGCCGGCAATCAGGCGGTCGAAATAGTAGTGGCCAATCTCGTGACGGAAGTGGCCGAGCAAGGTACGGTAGGGCTCACCCATCCGGGAGCGGGTCATTTCACGATGGGCATCGTCGGCTTCCGCGATGTTCATGGTGATGATGCCCTTGTCGTGCCCCGTCATCACGCGTTTGCCACCGGCATCTTCGAGGAAATCGATCTGCAAGCCATTTTCGGGATCTTCCTCCCGGGACACGACGGGCAATCCCAATGCCACAAGGGTATAGAGCACGCGGCGTTTCGCGGTCTCCAGGCGCGCCCAGTACAGGCGGTTGTTTGGCATCGCGAGATTTGGCGTGGTGCGGGTCAGCTTGCAGGCCTGGCAAAGCGCATCCTCCGAACCAGCGGGGATCATCCAGTTGCACACACCGTGCACCGCATAGTTTTCGCACTGCTTGTAGAGCCGGTCGTCCGCGCCGGCATGCAGGCTCCGCCACACGTTGCCTTCGGCGGGTTCGAAGGCCCTGATCTGCGCGTCCTCGCAGACGTAGCCAAGGAGGGCATTGCAGCGTTCACAGATGACATTCTCGAAGAAGACATGGTTGGAGCAATTGCCGCAGTGATAAGTCTTCATGAACGGTTTGACTCAGTAGGGCACGGCGCAGCCAGGCAGAACCGGGCAACAGGTCACGACGCGATGGGATCGGCCGCCGCCACGCAAGGCGGGTTTTCCTCGTGCCCGCGGATCACGAGCGATACGCCTCGCCTGGCAGCCATCACGGCGCCGATGCTCGCCGCCTCCTCGCGTGTTTCGTACTGAAGAATGGCCGTGGCGGCGCCATCGACCTTCAATGCCCAGCCCCCGCCTGCGGGGAATACTACGAAATCGCGAAACATCTGTTTCTCCGGCTGCGTGCGTTACAGGAAGGGTAGGCAGTGCGCGCCCGTCCGGCAATTGGGCGCCGTCCTACAAGCCCGGTACCGGGAGCCACCCGCGCATTTCGCCGCGATATCATGTGGATCGCAAGCAAGCCATGCCTGACCGGCCAACGCTCAGGTCCGAATGCCCAACGCGTGGAGCGGCAATGCAGATCGAGCAGATTGCGCAGATTGACTGGACGACAATCCGTACCGGCGCGGCCGACGCGCTGCATGACACCCTGGTCGAGGTGACAGGCTGGATGATGCCGCTGGATCCCGCGGAAAAGACTGCCGACTATGCCTTGCTCACCGCCGAGGCGCCATGCTGCGGCGGGTGCGTGCCACGCGATCCGCTGGCCTGCATCGAGGTGTACCTCGCGGCGCCGCTCGCGCGGCAAGAGCGCGCTGTTTGCCTGCGAGGGCGTTTGCTGCGGCTGCGCGACGATCCGGCGGGCTGGCGCTATCAGTTGGTGGAAGCCTCGGCGCTTGCGCCCGCGCCGCAAGCAGGGGTGGCGCCGATCAGCCGGCGCGTGTTCCTGGCGTCCGGCGCGGCGCTCGGGCTTGCCGCCTGCGCGCCGGGACGCTTCGCCGGCTACACCGAAGCGCGCGAGTCATCCGCGGCATCCGCCCCACAAGCGGCTGACGCTGCCGCCAGATGGGCRCCGCCCGCCAACGCGCTGACGATCGACATGCACAGCCACGGCGGCCGCGTGACCGTCTCGCGCGATCCCGCCATCGGCGCGGACCGTCCCTTCCAGCCTCTCGCCGCGCCGATGCGCGCCGGCGGCATGAACGTGATCTGCCTGGCGATCGTGACCGACACCACCGTCACGCGCGTGTCCGCGGACCGCTCGCGCTTCGAAGCGTGGCGAGCGCCGGAGGAGGGCGAGCTTTACGCGCTCGGCGTGGCCGAATTCGCGCGCGCGCACCGGCTGATCGAGCGTGAGCAGATGCATGTGGTGATAGACGCGGCGTCCCTGGCCGCCCGTGGCCGCGCCGGGCCGTGCGCGATCATCGCTTCCGAAGGCGCCGATTTTCTTGAAGGCAGACTGGAGCGCGTCGACGAAGCGTACGCGATGCACCAGTTGCGCCACCTGCAGCTGACGCACTACCGCGTCAACGAACTCGGCGATATCCAGACCGAGACGCCGGTGCACGGCGGCCTGACGGATTTTGGCGCGGAGGTGGTGCGGCGCTGCAATGCGCGGGGCATCGTCGTCGACGTCGCGCACGGCACCTATGCGCTGGTGAAGCGCGCCGCGGCGACGTCCACCAGGCCGCTGGTGATCTCGCACTCCGCGCTGGCGACGCGTCCGGGCACGCGCAGCCGGCTGATCACGCCCGACCACGCCCGCGTGATCGCCGGCACCGGCGGCGTGATCGGCGTCTGGCCCAGTTCGGGCACCTTCCGCGACCTGCGCGCAATGGCCGAGGGCATCAAGCGGATGGCCGACGTGGTTGGCGTCGAACATGTCGGCCTGGGCACGGACATGCTCGGCTTTATTTCCCCACCGGTGTTCAGGAGTTACGAGCAATTGCCTTCGCTGGCCGATGCGCTGCTGGCGGCGGGCTTCACGCAAGACGAAATGAACGGGATTCTCGGCGGCAACTACCGGCGGGTATTCGAAGCCTCGGTCGGCTAGGCGCCGCCGCGCAGCCGCCGGTATTCCTCGCGGCCAACATAGCACGCGGCGCCAGCCGCCATCAGCGCCAGTACGTACCAGGTAATGGCATAGCCGAGATGGTTGTTGTTGAAGGTGACCACCGTCAGGCCGCCTTCCGGCCAGACGCGCTTGCTGCCTTCGCCGCCCGGCGCGGCCGCATCCGCGTCGATGAAATACGGCGCCACATTCGAGAGCCCGCGGGCGGCGGCAATGGCGGGCACATCGCGCCCGTACCAGAGGCCGGCCGCCGGGTCGTTGTGGCGCAGGAATCCGTTGCCGGGCTCGCTGAAGCGCAACAGGCCGGTCACCGTGGTCTCTCCGGCCGGGTCGCTCCCGCTGCGTGTGGCGCGATCGCGCTGCTCCGGCGGCACAAAGCCCCGGTTGACCAGCACCACGCTGCCGTCCGCCGCGCGCAGCGGCGTCAGCACCCAGAAGCCGCCACCCAGTTCCGTCACGGCCTGGACCAGGGTCTCGCGGTCATGCAGGAACGTGCCGGTCACTTGCACGCGCCGGTATTCGTCGTCCGTCTTGTTCAGGCGCGGCCACTGACCGGGGCCCGGCGCCGCTGTGGCGGGGGCATGCACCCGCTGGTTCACGCGTTCGATGAGGTCGAGCTTCCAGGCGCGCCGCTGGACTTGCCAGGTGCCAAGCGCAGCCAGCCCGGCAACCGCGATAGCGGCAATCAGGGCCAGCACGATCAGTGCACCGGCGGTTCGTCTGCGAGTTGGGGTCGGGCGGGCTAAATCTTGTTGCGGGAGAGTCAAGGCAGGTTCTTCATATCGTGCATCGGCATCATGTTCTGGTCGAGGTGGAACATCACCCATAGCGAGCCAGTCAGCGCGATGACCACCAGCACGATGGTGAAAATCAGCGCCAGCATGGTCCAACCGCCTTCCGACCTGGCATTCATATGCAGGAAATATATCATGTGCACGACGATCTGCACCGAGGCGCAGGCCAGCACGAGCAGCGCCGTGGTGCTGGACTTGTCGAACACCTTTGCCATCACCAGCCAGAAGGGGATGGCCGTCAGGATCACCGCGAGCACGAAGCCCGTCATGTAGCCCCTGAAGGTGCTGGGGGCGTGGTCGTCGTGGCCATGGTGGTCATGTCCATGGGCATCGAGGGCATTGTCATGCGCGCTCATGGCAGCACTCCCATCAGGTAGACGAAGGTGAATACGCCGATCCAGACCACGTCCAGGAAGTGCCAGAACATGGACAGGCACATCAGCCGGCGCTTGTTTTCCGGAATCAGCCCATGCTGCCCGACCTGCGCCATCAGCGTGATCAGCCAGACGATGCCCACGGTCACGTGCGTGCCGTGCGTGCCCACCAGCGTGAAGAACGAGGACAGGAAAGCGCTGCGCTGCGGCCCCGCTCCCTCGTGGACCAGGTGCGCGAACTCGTAGAGCTCGATGCCGATGAAGGTGGCGCCCAGCAGGCCGGTAATGCCGAGCCAGATCAGCGTCGTGCGCGCCTTGTCCTTCTGCATCTCCAGCACGGCGAAGCCGTAGGTGATCGACGACAGCAGCAGCATGGTGGTGTTGAGGGCGACCAGCGGCAGCTCGAACAGCTCGGCGCCCGTGGGACCGCCGGCATAGCGGCGGCCCAGCACGCCATACACGGCGAACAGGCAGGCAAAGATGAGGCAGTCGCTCATCAGGTACAGCCAGAAGCCGAGCAACGTGCCGTTCTGCGGATGCACCTCGCTCAGTTCATGAAAACGGAGCGCTTCCGCGCGCGTCCGCTCAGGCAGGCTGGTGTCGCCGCTGCCGTAGGGGAGAGAGGTTTCAACCATGGCTGGCAAGCAGGCGCGAGCGCTCTGCCTCGGTGCGGACGACAACGTCGGCCGGGATGTAGTAGTCGCGCTTGTAGTTGAAGGTATGGCCGATTGCCACTGCCAGGGTGGCAACGAACAAGACCACGGCGATCAGCCACATATGCCAGATCATGGCAAAGCCGAACAACGTGCTGAGGCCCGCGATTATGATCCCGGCAGCGGTGTTCTTCGGCATGTGGATCGGTATGAAACCCTGCTGCGGGCGCTGGTATTGCAGGGACTTCATCTGCCACCATGCGTCGTTGTCGTGGATGACCGGCGTAAAGGCGAAGTTATAGGCGGGCGGCGGCGAAGAGGTGGACCACTCCAGCGTGCGGCCGTCCCACGGGTCTCCGGTGGTGTCGCGCAGCGACTCGCGCCGGCGGAAGCTGACCACCAGCTGGATCAGGAAGCTGCCGATGCCGAGCGCGATCAGCAGGGCGCCGAAGGCCGCGAGCTGGAACCAGATCTGCAGGGACGCATCCTCGAAATGGCTCATGCGGCGCGTGATGCCCATCAGGCCGAGCACATAGAGCGGCATGAAGGCAACGTAGAAGCCAACCAGCCAGAACCAGAACGAGCACTTGCCCCAGAAGGGATCGAGCCGGTAGCCGAAGGCCTTGGGGAACCAGTAGGTAATGCCGGCCATCATCCCGAACAGCACGCCGCCGATGATCACGTTATGGAAGTGCGCGATCAGGAAGAGGCTGTTGTGCAGCGAGAAATCGGCGGGCGGCACGGCCAGCAGCACGCCGGTCATGCCCCCTATGACAAAGGTCACCATGAAGCCGATGGTCCAGAGCATCGGCACCTCGAAGCGGATGCGCCCGTGGTACATGGTGAACAGCCAGTTGAACATCTTCGCCCCGGTCGGGATCGAGATGATCATCGTGGTGATGCCGAAAAAGGAATTGACGCTGGCGCCCGATCCCATGGTGAAGAAGTGATGCAGCCAGACGAGATAGGACAGCACCGTGATCACCACCGTGGCGTACACCATCGACGCATAGCCGAAGAGGCGCTTGCCGCAGAAGGTCGACACCACTTCCGAGAAGATGCCGAAGGCGGGCAGGATCAGGATGTACACCTCCGGGTGGCCCCAGATCCAGATCAGGTTGATGTACATCATGGCGTTGCCGCCGAGATCGTTGGTGAAGAAATTGAAGCCCGCGTAGCGGTCCAGCGCCAGCAGGGCCAGCACGGCGGTCAGCACCGGAAAGGCGGCGATGATCAGCACGTTGGTACACAGCGCCGTCCACGTAAAGACCGGCATCTTCATCATGGTCATGCCCGGCGCGCGCATCTTCACGATGGTCACGAGCAGGTTGATGCCCGAGAGCAGCGTCCCCAGCCCCGCGACCTGCAAGCCCCATATGTAGTAATCCACGCCCACATCCGGACTCTGCAGGATGCCGGACAGCGGCGGATAGGCCAGCCAGCCAGTGCGCGCGAACTCGCCCACGAACAGCGACATCATCACCAGCACGGCACCGCCGACGGTCATCCAGAAACTGAAGTTATTGAGGAAGGGGAAGGCCACGTCGCGCGCGCCGATCTGCAACGGCACCACGAAGTTCATAAGCCCGGTGACCAGCGGCATGGCCACGAAGAAGATCATGATCACGCCGTGGGCGGTGAAAATCTGGTCATAGTGGTGCGGCGGCAGGTAGCCCAGCGAATCGCCAAAGGAGACCGACTGCTGCAGGCGCATCATGATCGCGTCGGCAAAGCCCCGCAGCAGCATGACGATGCCAAGCACGACATACATGACGCCGATCTTCTTGTGGTCGATGCTGGTGAACCACTCGTGCCACAGGTACCCCCACACCCGGAAGTACGTCAGCGCGCCGACCAGCGCCAGGCCGCCGGCCGCGACCACCAGGAAGGTCACCAGCAGGATGGGCTCGTGGAAGGGAATCGCTTCCCAGGTCAGGCGGCCAAATATCAGCTTCGCAAGGTCAAGGTGCTCGGGCATGGTGGTCACCAGGGCCGCAGGGGCGTTGTTGCGGGAATCGGGGAGCGGCGGGTCATCGCTGCGACACCCTCGCGGATGCTGCGGCGGGACCATTGCCGATGCCGGCGGGGTCGCCCGCGGTGCAGATGGGGCCGGTTCGTGTTCCGGCCCCGCCCTCGAGCGCGGCCACATCGAAGGACCGCGGCTTGCCCTGCCCGCGGCTCGCGCTCATGGCCATCATGTCCTTGATGCAGGGGCGATTGGCTTCCACGCAGCGGTTCAGGATCGCATCGTACAAGCCTGGCGCCACGCTGGCGTATCGGCGTACCGGCTCCAGCTCGCTGGGCTTTTCCAGCTGCAGGTAGGCGTCGCGCGTCAATACGCCACCTCCGGCCTTGGCCTGCCGGACCCAGCGCTCGAACTCCTCGGTGCTCATGCCATGGAACTTGAAGTACATGCCGGAGAAGCCCGCGCCGCTGTAGTTGGCGGAGAAGCCCTCGTAGACCCCGGTCCGATTGATGACGGCGTGGAGCTGGGTCTCCATGCCCGGCATGGCATAGACCTGTCCCGCCAGCGAGGGGATGAAGAAGGAATTCATCACCGTGGAGGCCGTGATCTTGAAACGGATCGGCTGGTCCACCGGCGCCGCCAGTTCGTTGACCGTGGCGATGCCCAGCTCGGGGTAAAAGAAAAGCCACTTCCAGTCCAGCGCGACCACCTCGACCGTCATTGGCGCCACACCCATGGGCACATCGCGCTGTGCGTCGATGCGGCTCAGCGGCTGGTAGGGGTCCAGCTTGTGGGTGCTGACCCAGGTCAGCGCGCCCAGGGCGATGATGATGAGCAGCGGCGCGGCCCAGATCACCAGTTCCAGCAAGGTGGAATGGTCCCAGTCCGGCTCGTAGACCGCCTCCCGGTTGGCGGCGCGGTAGCGCCACGCGAACAGCAGCGTCAGCGCGATCACCGGCAGGATGATCAGCAGCATCAAGCCGGTTGAAATGATGATTAGATCACGCTGCCTGACCGCAAGGTCGCCGGCCGGGGCCAGCAATACCGCGTTGCAGCCCGCCAACAGCAGGATGGCAGGAAGCAACAGCCACCCTCGCCTTGCGTAGCGGGATGGCACTCTCCGAATGCGAAATTGCATAGCCGTGGAAGTGATCGTTGAAACTACGCCGATGGTCTGGCCGCGGAAACTCAACATTTCCTATGGCACTGTAGTCAAAGAAGTGCCATTCTTAAAGGAGTGACACAAAACGCCACCCCGAACCACGAGAGGGCCTGATGATGTCAAGCGTTACGCACCAGCACGACCCGTCACCATCCCCGGCCCTGACAGAGCGCGAAGCCATGCACCGGGAGGTCGCTCCGGGAGAGATCGCCGCCGGCGTCGTCATCGGACGCGCTTCCGAGTATTTCGACTTCTTCGTGTACGGCATCGCCTCGGTGCTGGTCTTTCCCTCCGTCTTCTTCCCCTTCGTCAGACAGCTGGACGGACTGCTGCTCTCCTTCACCATCTTCTCTTTCGCGTTCATCGCCCGGCCCTTCGGGACGGCGCTGTTCATGGCCATCCAGCACCGCTGGGGGCGCAGCATCAAGCTGACGGCGGCGCTGTTCGTACTGGGCACGGCTACCGCGGGCATGGCGTTCCTGCCTGGCTTCGACACGCTCGGGCGTACGTCCATCGTATTGCTGGCCCTCCTTCGCATCCTGCAGGGCATCGCACTGGGCGGCTCGTGGGACGGGTTGCCTTCGCTGCTGGCGTTGAATGCCCCGCCACACCGCCGGGGCTGGTACTCGATGCTGGGACAGTTGGGCGCGCCAATCGGCTTCCTGATCGCCGGTTCGTTGTTCCTCTTCCTGCGCGTTACCCTGGAGTTCGATGAGTTCCTGGACTGGGGCTGGCGCTATCCGTTCTACGTAGCGTTCGCGATCAACGTGGTTGCCCTGTTCGCGCGCCTGAGGCTGGTGGTGACCCGTGAGTACACCGAGTTGCTGGACGAGGGAGAACTGGAGCCGATCAACCCGGTCGCATTGCTTCGCGCGCAGGGCTACAACCTCTTCATCGGTGCGTTCGCCGCGCTGGCGAGCTATGCGCTGTTCCATCTGGTCACCGTGTTTCCGCTGTCGTGGGTCGCGCTGCACGAGACGCAGGACATCAGCTCCGTGCTCATCGTCCAGATCGCGGGCGCGGGGATCGCCATGGCGGCCACCATCGCATCCGGACTGATCGCGGACCGCATCGGCAGACGCACGACGCTGGCGCTGATGGCGGTGCTGATCGCCATATTCAGCTTGTTCGCGCCCTACCTGATGGACGGCGGCCCGGCCCGGCAAGACATGTTCATCCTGATCGGCTTCGGCTTGCTGGGCTTGTCTTATGGGCAGGCCGCGGGCGCCGTCACGGCGAACTTCGACGCCAGGTTCCGCTATACCGGCGCGGCGCTGACTTCCGATTTCGCGTGGCTGTTCGGGGCGGCATTTGCGCCGCTGGTCGCGCTGGGGTTGTCGGTGGAGTTCGGGCTGGTTGCTGTCAGCGGCTATCTGCTTTCCGGAGCGGTGTGTACATTGCTGGCGCTCTGGTTTAACCGGAAGATGGAGGCGCGCGACTGACTCGGCCGATGGCGCGCTGCATGACCCACCCGAGCACCTGGGAGTTGCCGTTGTCGTAGCGGAACGGGCTCGCGCCATGCTCGCCCGCCGGTTGCGCGCTCATCAGCTCCGCTCGCGGCAAGGCGAGATGGATCAGGCGCCGGAACGCACCCGGAAACCTAGCCCCGGTGACAGCACCGCAGCTTCGCCGTCGCGCAGTTCGACGGCTTCCAGGCTGCCGTTGGCCATGGACTCGGCGGCGAACTCGGCGATATTGCGCAAGCGCGCGGCCGGGATTCCGCAAGCGTTGAGCCGCACTTCAAGCTCCGCGGCATTGCCATCGGCCAGCACGGCAGCCAGCGCATCCTTGAGCGCCGCTGGATCCAGCGATCGCACAAAGGCAGGCAGATCGCTGCTCTCCAGCTGCGGGTTGAACAAGGCGGGGTCTCTGGCGAGATAGCCAAGCCCGAGCGCCTCCAGCAATGCCAGCAGTTGCCTTGGCGTATTCGCGCCGATGGCCAGCCAACCGTCCCGCGTGCGGAAGAAATCGGCCGAGGGGCTGCCCGAGTAGCCCTGGTTCCCCTGCCTGGCAGGCGTGGCGCCGCGCGTGAGCGCGTCGCAGGTCATGGGATACATCAGTTGCATGCCGGCGCTGGCCATGGAGATATCCAGCAGCATGCCGCGCCCGGTGCGCTCGCTCTCGCGCACGCCGGCGAGAATGGCAAAGGCGGCGAGCAACCCCGTGGCGGAATCGATCACCGGGAAGCCGGTCTTGATCGGCGGATCGCCTTCGTTGCCGGCCATGAACGCCATGCCGGTAGCGGCCTGCACCACATGGTCGTAGGCGGGCCGGTCCTTCCAGTCCGGCGCGCCGCGCCCGAAGCCGGAGATGCTGCAGTAGACCACGCGCGGGTTGCGTGCGCGCACCGCCTCGAAGCCCAGGCCGAAGCGCTCGAGCACGCCGGGCCGCAGGTTGTCGACGAAGACATGGCAGGAGGCTGCCAGCTTCAGCGCCTGTTGCCGGCCTTCCTCGCCGGACAGGTCGATGGCAAGCGTGGATTTTCCCGCGTTGAGCGCGACAAATCCCTCGCGGCCCCGGCCGGCGCGGCGCATGACGTCGCCGCCATTGGCGTTTTCGACCTTGGTGACATTGGCACCCAGCTGGGCAAGCAGGAAGGTGGCAAAAGGACCGGCGATGACGTGCGAGAAATCGAGCACGCGGATACCGGCGAGCGGGCTGAACGCATGGGTAGCGGTGTTAGGCATGGCAAGCTCATTCAATGGTGATGTGGTTCTTGTCGATCACCTGCCGCATCCTGGCGGTTTCTTCGGCGATCAGGCGGGAGAAGGCTTCCGGCGTCGGGCTCGGGTCGACCAGAGCGCCCGTCTCGGCGTAGAAGCGGCGCAACTCCGGATCCGCCAGCGCCTTGAGCATGGCGCCGTGCAGGCGCGCCACCAGCGGCTTCGGCAGGTTCGCGGGAGCCCAGATGCCGCTCCAGGCGTCGAGCGTCAGATTGGTGCGGCCGAGCGCTTCATTCAGCGTCGGTACCTGGGGCAGCGTGGGAATCCGGTGCGCCGAGGTCACCGCGAGCGCCCGCACCTTGCCGTTGGCGATCTGCGGCACCGCGGTGGCTGCCACAGGGAAGCCGAACTGCGTATCGCCCTTGATCAGCGAGGGCACGATCTCCACCGACCCCTTGTAGGGAATATGGACCACGTCGATGCCTGCCGCCGACGCGAATGCCGCGCCGGAGATATGCGCGGCGGAGCCCACGCCGCCCGATGCGTAGTTCAGCGAGCCGGGCGAGCGACGCGCGGCGGCCACCAGGTCCGCCACCGTGCGGTACGGAGAATTCGTGCCCACGACAAGCACGGCCGGGCTGATGCCGATGCGGATCACGTGGGTGAATGTTGCAGGGTCGAACTTGACTGCCGGCTGCAGCAGCTTTTGCGCGACATGCGTCGAGGCGCCCAGCAGCATCCTGCCGCGCCTGCAAGTGCGGGAATACACCGTTAGCGGACTGTTCGGCATGCTCTCCCGGGGTGACCTCGACTGCGTGGTGGGGCGGCTTGAAACCGGTCATCCCGAGCAGTGGCAGGAACGCCTGGACATCACGCCGCTGTGGGACGAGCACCTGGCAATCGCATGCGCCCCGGACCATCCGCTGTCCCGGCGCCGCGAGGTAAGCCTGTCGGCATTGCGCGAAAGCCCGTGGATACTGCCGCCGCGCGGCACGCACACCCGGGAGATATTCGAGCAGCCGTTTCTCGACGACGGCCAGCTGCCGCCCGTGCCGCATATCGAATCGATCTCATTCCACAGCAGCTTGTCGATGGTGGCCACGAGTGATTTCCTGGCCGTTGCGCCGGACAGCGCCGTACGGCACTACAGCGCGATGTCGATGGTGCGCAAGGTACGGCTGCGCACGCCTTTCGCCTCCGGGCGGATGGTGTTCATCACCCAGCGGGATACGGCGTCACCAGCCGTTACGCTGATTGCCACAGCCCTGCGGGACGCGGGAAATCCATAGCGCAGGAATCCCGCGTCAAACGGCAAGGCAGCGTTGACCGCACCGATCGCCCGGCACCCGGCTTCCGACCGGATATCATATGGCCACCAGACAAAGCGCTCCAGACTGACTCACGATCGGGCTCGAGCAAGCAGCTTCACCTTGCGATGCCACCCATGACCACCTCCGATTCCGACACTCCCGACACTCCCGACACCCCCGCGCGCCCAGCCATCCGTTCCCTGACCCAGCTTGAAGGGCGCGTGCTGGCCGTACTTGTCGAGAAGCAGCACACGGTGCCGGACACCTACCCGCTGTCGCTCAATGCACTGGCCTCGGGCTGCAACCAGAAAACCGCGCGCTCCCCGGTGATGAATGCCAGCGAGGCCGAGATCCTTACCGCCATCGATGGCTTGAAACGCCTGAGCCTGGCGATGGAAGGCAGCAGCAGCCGCGTGCCGCGCTTCGAGCAAAACATGAAGCGCGTGCTGGGCATCCCAAGCCAGTCGGTCGCGCTGCTCACCACGCTGCTGCTGCGGGGTCCGCAGACGGCGGCTGAACTGCGGCTGAACTCCGCGCGCCTGCATGCTTTTGCCGATATCTCGTCGGTCGAAGTATTCCTGGAAGAACTCGCCTCCGCCGAGCCTCCCTTTGCGGTGAAGCTGCCGCGCGCGCCCGGCGGGCGCGAGCATCGCTGGATGCACCTGCTCTGCGGCGAAGTCAGCCTCGACGATATGCCAGAGCGCAGCGCCACCGACGAGTCGGTCCCGCCTTCGGAGTTCGAGGCACTGAAGGCCGAGCAGAAGGAGCTGGCCGAGAAGGTGGCACGGCTGCAGGCGCTGGTTGAGCGCATGGCTGGCGAATTGGGGATATCGCTCGACAAGAACGGCCTATAGCCCAAGGGACCCGGCGTCCGTGACATGAATGCCGGGCTCCGTCCCGCGAATCCGAGACGGACCGGCTTAGCCCAAGACCGCTTTCGCCCGGCGATAGACGTGGACAGGCATCCCGACTGCCAGCCACCCCCATCCGCAAAAACTGACCCAGAAGAAAACCGGATGGCTCTCGGGAGAGATCAGCGTGCCACTACGAGACAGCGCCAGGATTCTGTGCTCGGCGAAGCCGCGCCATACGCAGTAAATAGCAAACGCCGTGACCGGCAGCGCGATCAGCGTCAGCAACACGAACTTGACGCGAAGCCAAAGCCGCTGCGCATCTTCGCTGCTCTCCAGCCACCCGGCAAATACGCCACCAATGGTAAAGCCGATACACGCCAGTACCGCCATTCCAAAGCCGATCGGAAGGCCTATGTAAAGGCCCACCAGGAAAATGGCGGTCCATGATGACTCGATACCCGGACGCAGCGAAAGCAGCAGGCCCAGGGGAATCGCAAGGGCGACGGCCCATTTCAGGCAGAAGAACGCGTACCGCATGCGAAACCTGCTGACAGGCTCGGAAGCCTGGCGGACCGGACTAAGTTGCATCATGTTTTTTGGGCAAGGTGGAACTACGGCATTCAAGCGATGGCAGCCTGGCAGCAGGTCCGCAAGGAATACGGGATCAGGCGTCCTGGCAACCGCCTTTGTGGAGGAAACCAGCGGGAGGCTATCACACGCTTGTGACGCAAGCAGCGCTCGCAGACCTGTATAAACGCCACAACAGTCGACATTGGCTCGGCAAGGACTTGCGGCGTATGATCGTGAATAGCCGCTCCAGATCAACGGCGACGCCGCAAACCAGAACTGCCGCGGCTTCGCCAGGCGCCTCATTGCAGGCACCATATTGGCGCTGCAGCCGGGCACACTACTTGTCACAATAGTGTCGTTTGAAGGCAGCGATAATTTGCAGTCCAAACACGTTGAGGCCGTTGACGATGCGCGTGACGATTCGCACGATTACGATTCCGGGAAGCCAGGGCCGGGCCGCCCTTCACCAGGCCGTTGTGTACGCGACTACGGAGCAGGAGGCCACGCCACTCATGACGAGTGACTGGAGCCAGCGCGAACCGGAAGTCTTCATGGCTGCCCAGACCTGGGCCAGGCGCAATACCTATATCGTATCCAACCCCCGCACCGGCGCGTATTACGGCAGTCCCGCCGCCCGCTAGTCCGGGGCCACGCGGCGCCTCGGCCATGCCGATAATGTATGGACATGGCGCATTGCCCGCAATCTACATTGCCGCATAGGCGGAACGCCCGCCCAGCGTTGCGGTCATGGCCTCGTGCAGCGCCAGCAGCAGGCGGCTGTCTTGGTCGGCCTTGCGGATGACCAGTGAGATCCGCAGCGTAGGCGCGTCGGCACCCAGCCGCACGATCCGCACCGGATAGATCTGGCAGATACCGGGATCCATCAACTGCACCAGCGAGACGCCAAGCCCGGCGCTGACCATGGCGACGATGGCGGGCACGGTGTCAAGTTCCAGGGTGCTGCGCTTATCGGGCATGCGGGCGTGGACATAGCGCGCAGCCATTGCGCCGGTGGCCGTGCCGCGGTCGTAGCGGATCCAGTCATGCCTGCGCAGCAGCGCCTCCGCCGAATCCGGGCGCTCCCCCGGTGGGGCCACCAGCACGATTTCCCGTTGCGTGAGCGGATGCCAGCGCAGGCTGGCCAGGCGGCCTTTCTCGGGCTGGGCCACCACCGCCGCATCGAGTTGGCCAGCCTTGACGGCATCCATCAATCCCGCGCTGCGCCCGCGTATGGGCCGCACCGCCAGGCGCGGGTAACGATCCCTCAAGTAGCGCATGGTGCCGGGCAACAGCACCGGCTGGATCGATTCGATCATCCCCAGGCGCAAGGTGCCTTCGATGGCGACCGACGTGCGTCGCCGCAAGGCATTGAGATGGTGCAGCCCGTCGCGCATCGCTGCCACCACCTCAACGGCCGCCGCGGTCGGGCGCACCTGCAGGCCGGAGCGGTCGAAGAGCGTCTGGCCCACGTACTGCTCCAGCTGCTTCATCTGCATGCTCACGGCGCTGGGGGTGAGATGCATCACCGCCGCGGCCGCGGCGAACGAGCCCTCCTCGATCACCGCCTGGAGGGTGGAGAACGCTTCGAGCTTCATCAAGATTCCTTATGTAAGGCGCGAATTTTCATCACTATTTCTTGGCTCTCGCGCAGCTTAGACTGGTCTCAGGGCACAACGCAAGATCGGCAAGACCGCTGCGATTGCGCCAGCGATACCCATCAAACGGAGACCAAACCCGCCATGACCGCCTTCAGCCCCGCCGCCTGGCATGCCCCGGATGCGCAAAAAGATACCTCGTGGATTCAACGCCTGTCGGCCGATGAGGTGGCCAGTTTCGACACCGCGCTGGCGCATGCCAAGGCCACCGGCAAGGCCTTTCTCGACCTGGCGCAGGAGGACTTTCCACTCAGCCCCGCGGCGCGGGCAGCGCTGGACCGGGCCATCGCCGCCACGCAAGGCCGGTGGGGCATGTGCCTGCTCAAGGGCTTTCCGGTCGACAAGTGGACCGAGGACGACACGCGCCTGGCCTACTGGTGCATGGGCCTGCACATGGGCGTGGCGCGCACGCAGAACCGCGCCAGCGAATTCCTCAATGATGTGCGCGATATCGGCGCGGCCTACAAGACCAGGAACGGGCGCGGCTACAACACCAATGCCGCGCTGGACTTCCACACGGACTCCAGCGACGTGGTTGCCCTGCTGTGCCGCCGGGCGGCCAGGAGCGGCGGGGAGAGCAAGGTGGTCAGCTCGATCGCATTGCGCGACGAGGTACGGCGCAGGCGGCCGGACCTGGAGCCGGTGCTGCGCCAGCGCTTCTACTTCAGCTATCAGGGCGCGCAGGATCCGGCCCAGCCGCCGTATTACGGCTTGTCCATCCTGGGCAACCACCCGGACCATTTTGCGTTCCGCACCAACCGGAAGAATATCGTCGCCGCGCAAGCGGACTTCGACACCGTGCCTCGCCTGACCGGCCCGCAGCAAGACGCGCTGGACCTGCTCGACGAACTGCTGACGGACCCGCAACTCTGCTTCTCGATGTCACTGGAACCCGGCGACATGCAATTGCTGAACAACTACGTGACGGTGCACTCGCGGACCCATTTCGAGGACTACGAGGAGATGGACCGCAAGCGCCATCTGTTGCGGCTGTGGCTGGCCGTGCCGTCGGCGCAGGCCTTGCCCGATGACTGGGCCGAGTATTTTGACGACGTGCGTGCCGGCGCGGTCAGGGGCGGCCTGCGCGGCGCCRCGCGGCCGGAAGCGTTTGCCGTGTTCGAAGCGCGGCAGGCTGCGGCGATGGGCATGCCGTTGCGGGCATGGACGCCCGGCGTGCCGGCGCCAGCATCGGCAATGGCGGACTGATCCTGCCGCCAGGTAGCAAGTAGCAAACACGCCCCACGCGGCGGGCTCGATCCCGCCGACGCACTATAACGACAAGCAAGAGATGGAGACAACATGCAACGACGCGACTTCCTGGCGCTGCTGTCCGCGGCCCTGCTGATCCCGCCCGACCTGAGGGCGGCGACCACCGTGACCAAGCTGCTGGTCGGCGCAACGCCGGGCGGCGGCACCGACATCGTGGCGCGTTCGCTTGCGATGGAACTGGAAAGCCGGCTGGGGCGCACCTTCATCGTCGACAACAAGCCGGGCGCCGCCGGCAATATCGCGGCGGGTGCGGTGGCCAAGGCCGAGCCCGACGGCGGTACGCTGTTGCTGAGCTATACCAGCCATGCGATCAACCCGTCGCTGTTCCAGAAGCTGCCGTTCGACACGCTCAAGGATTTCACGCCCATCAGCCTGATCGCCAGCTCTCCGCTGATCCTGGTCGCCCGGCCCTCGCTCAAGGCCGGCAACCTGCGCGACGTGATCGCACTGGCCAAGGCGCAGCCCGGCCACCTGAGCCTGGCGGTGGCGGGCGTGGGCAGCGCCAACCATCTCGCGGGCGAGATGCTGAAAGCCGAAGCCGGAGTCGATATCGTCAGCGTGCCGTACAAGGGCGCGGGGCCGGCCGTGGCCGATGTGGTCGGCGGCCAGGCAGACCTGCTGCTCGGCAATGTCGCCACCGTTCAGCCCTTGCTGAGCGCGGGCAAGCTCAAGGCCATCGCCGTCAGCACGCCGCAACGGCTGCAGGCGTTCCCCGATGTGGCGCCGATCGCCGAAGTGGTGCCCGGCTTCGATTACAGTTCATGGTATGGCCTGTTCGGCCCGGCCAATATGCCGCCCGACCTGGTCCGGCAAATCGAGAAGGCTGCGCGCGCGGCGGTCGCGTCGCCAGCCATGCGCCAGCGCTTGCTCAAGGAGGGACTGGTTCCGGTGGGGAGCAGCGCGCAGGATTTCGCGCAGTTCGTGCGCAAGGAGATCGACCGCTGGGCCAAGGTAGTCGCCGTGACCCATACCAAGGTTGCCTGACAATGTCGCCTGGAGCTGCAGCCTGATGACGTTGCCTGATGACTCTGCCGCCATGCGCGGCCACACCTGGAAAATACAATGACCACCCCGTTGCTCGAACACCGCCTGCGCGAACCGCGCGTGCTGCTGGCGCCCGGCGTCTATGACGCGTTCTCGGCGCTGCTGGCCGCGCAAGCGGGATTCGAAGCCCTCTACCTGTCCGGCGCCGCCGTGGCCTACACCCAGCTTGGGCGCTCCGACGTGGGGCTGACCACCGCGACGGAGACGGCGGATATCGTCGGCAGGATCACCGACCGCGTCGACGTGCCCCTGATCGTCGATGCCGATACCGGCTACGGCAACGCGCTCAACGTCATCCGCACCGTGCGTTCGCTAGAACGTGCCGGCGCCGCCATGATCCAGTTCGAGGACCAGACCTTCCCCAAACGGTGCGGCCACCTGGACAACAAGCGCGTGGTCTCCACCGCCGAGATGTGCGGCAAGCTGAAAGCCGCCCTGGACTCGCGCACCTCGCCGCAAACCCTGATCCTTGCCCGTACCGACGCGGTTGCCATCGAAGGACTCGATGCGGCGATCGAGCGCGCCGAGGCCTATGTGGAGTGCGGTGTCGATGCGCTCTTTATCGAGGCGCTGCGCACCGAGGAAGACATGGCCCTCGTGTGCGAGCGCTTCGCGGGACGCATTCCGCTGCTTGCCAATATGGTGGAAGGCGGCAAGACACCCGTGCAGAGTGCTGCCGCGCTCGGCAGCAAAGGCTTCCGGATCGTGATCTTCCCTGGCGGCGTCGTGCGCTTCCTCGGTGCGCAGATGAAGCATTACTACTCGACGCTACTTGAGCATGGCACTACCGCGCCGATGCGCGATGCCATGCTGGACTTTGACGGGCTGAATGCCGTGATCGGCACCCCGGAACTGATCGCGCGGGGCCAGCGCTACGGCGAGTGAGGGCGGCGGCCATCTCCCGGGCGATGGCCGGTTCCGCCTGGCATCAGTCGTCGGCCGTAAAGCCGGAAGCCTCCACGATGGGCTTCCACTGCGCGCGCTGCGCCTGGATGGTCTTGCGGGCTTGCGCGCCGGGCTGTCCCGCCATCTCCATGCCGAGCGCCGCCATCCTGGCGCGCACGTCAGGCTCCTTCACCGCGTCCAGCAATGCCTTCTCCAGACGTGCCACGGTCGCCGCGGGCGTGCCCGCGGGCACAAACGCGGAATACCAGCCCGATGCCATGTCGAACCCCGGTACGCCGGCCTCCTGCAGCGTCGGGACATCGGGCAGCAATACCGAGCGCTTCGTGCCGGTCACGCCGAGAAAGCGGATCTTGCCCGCCCTGTGCAGTTCCATCTGGCCGCCTATCGCATCGACGCCGATGGGCAGCGTGCCCCCGATCTCATCCGTCAACATCATCGCCGCGCCACGGTAGGCCGTCGGGGTCAGCGGCACATCGATGGCCTTGCGCAGCGTGAGTACACCGAAGTGAACGGTGCCGCCCAGCGTGACCAGGCCAAACCCGGTGGATGCCGGATTGCGTTTCACCCACGCGATGTACTCCGGCATCGTCTTGTAGGGCTGGCTGACACTGGCAGAGGCGACCAGGGGCACGTCCGCCAGGTAGGCGACGGGCACGAGATCCTTGTCGGGATCGTAGGGCAGCCGCTTGTAGGTCAGCGGAAAAATGGTGAACGGAGGCGCGGGCGAGATGAGGATGGTTTTTCCATCCGGGGCGGCACGCTTCACGGATTCGAGCGCCAGCCGGGCTGAAGCGCCGGGCCGGTTCTCGACCAGAATGGTTTCGCCGAGCGAGACGCGCAGCTTTTCCGCGACCGTGCGCGCGAACACGTCCAGTGCTCCGCCCGGTGCAAAGCCGATGACGATGCGTGTGGGGGTGTCGGCGCTGGCGGCACCGGCCGCAGCCGGCACGCCTGCCGCGACGACGGCAACGGCGGCCGCGAGCGCGGTTGCCAGCTTAGGCCAAGAGAAGCGATTGTGCATGTCTGATTCCTGTGTGGTGTGCCGTGTGGTGTGCCGGGTCATGCCGCGGCCGGCTCGAGCGTCGTGTCCGGCTCCAGCGGATATATCGGCCGCCGGAGGTTCTCGAACGGAAACAAGCTGTAGTCCGAGCTGCAAACCCCCGGTCCGGCCACCAGCACGATATGCCGGGCAATCGGGCCGAACCCTGCGCGGAAGTGCTGGCGCGACTTGATCAGGATGTACTTCTTGCGCGCCAGGTCGATGCCCGCATGCGTGAACACGCCGGTATCGAACGGCTCCTGCGGCTTCTCGCAGACCATCACCAGGACGCCGCCCGCCTCGAGCACCGCGACCCGGCCAAGGCTTAGCCGTACGCCGGTAAACATCGGCCCGGTCACCTGGTAGTTGCCATCGGTAATGCACTTCACCCGCCCGGTCAGCGTCAGGGGCTGGCCTTTGAGGCGCAACGCCGGCATGTCGGTCCTGCCGCCCACCGCGACCGTGATCTGCTGGCCTATGCCCGCCCGGATCATCTGTTCGACGGCGGCCGGGTCCCAGAACGGGCCGGCCACGACATCGTCGAGGCCCTGGCGCATCACTTCGGCCAGCACGCTCATCTGGTCGGTCGGGCCGCCGGCGCCGCAATTGTCGCCATGGTCCACCAGCACCACGGGGCCGCCGTCGAGCGTCCTGGCACGCGCCACCGACTCCGCCATCGGCTCGATCGGGAAAACAAAGTCGGCGCGGCGTGCCCAGGCCATTGCCGTCAGTTCGTCCAGCAACTGGCGCGCGGCATGTTCGCGCCCGGCATCGGCCACGATCACCACGGTCAGGCCAACGTGCGGGATATCGGCGAGCGGAAATCCGCCAAACACCGAGGCATTGAGCACTTCGCCATCGCGCTCCGCCGCCATGGCGCGGTCCATGATGTCTTTCATGGGCTGGTCCTGCGGGGTCTGCCGCAGCATATGCGTGAGCATCGGCAAAGTGCGCGACAGGATGACCGGCGTGGCCTCGCCGCGCAGCGCGGCCATCAAGGTACGCGCCGCCCGCGCGCCGGTCTCGTACACGTCTACGTGGGGATAGGTGCAGTAGCCGGCGATGGCCGTCGCATTGCCCACCAGCGTATCGCTGAAGTTGGCGTGGAAATCCAGCGCTACCGCAATGGGCACGCCAGGCGCCACGGCACGGATGCGCCTGAGCAGTTCGCCCTCGGCATCGGGATAGCCCTGCGCCACCATCGCGCCGTGCAGGTCGAGCATGACGGCGTCGCAGCCTTCGCGCACCGCCGCCACGATGGCCCCGGCCATCGATTCGAACGCTTCGGCGGTCACGATGCCGCTCGGCACCGCGTTGGCCAGCAGCGGCATGACGAACTCGTCGCCCTGGCTGCGCACCATGTCGATAAAGGCCGCGGCGGCATTGTTGGTGCCTTCGCAGGCGCGGATGGCAGCCTCGCCGGATACCGGCCCATCCACGCCCGTGCCCCGGCAGAACGACGAGAGCGGCGTCGCGATAGGGGAGAAAGTATTGGTTTCATGCCGCATCAGGGCAATGACAAAGCGCATCTTCTTATCCTTGGGCTGCATGGCTTTAGTTTGCATCGAGGTTGACTGCCTTCGCGATCGCGCCATAGCGGGCGGACTCGGCCTGGAGGAATTTGCGGGCCTGCGCGGGCGGGCTCAGCACGGGTTCGTAAGCCAGCGACTGCAGGCGTGCGATGAAGTCAGGCTCTTCCACGCTGCTCTTCACCTCCCTGTACAACCGCTCGATGATCGGCTGGGGCGTGCCGGTCCTCACCACCAGCGCCAGGTTGGCGCGCACCAGCAGTGCATCGGGGCTATCGGCCTTTTGCGTCTCCACCCTGGGGAACTGCGTGACGGCATGGCCCTGCAGCGTGGCCAGGGGCTTGACCTTGCCGTCGGTGACATAGGCCGCCGAGGAACCGATCACGTCGACGTGCGCGTCGGTCTGGCCGCCGATGAGATCGGCCATGGCCGGCGGCGAGCCGCGATAGGGAACGATGGTGAAGTCCAGGCCGTTGCTTTGCTTCCAGCTGGCCAGACCCAGGTGGGCCGCACCGGCCACCGTGTTGATGCTGATCGAGACCTTGCCGGGGTTGCTGCGGATATACGCCTTCAGGTCGGTCAGGCTTCCCTCCTTGCGGTCGGAGCGGGCGACGATCCAGTGCGGCACCGTGTTCAGGATGGTGACCGGCGTCAGGTCGGTGTCCGGGTTGTAGCGCAGGCCCTTGATGACGTACTGGTTGATGTTGAGCGAGCCATCGCTGGCGAGCAGCAGGGTATAGCCCTCCGCCTTGTCCTTCAGGGCCGACATGACGCCAGGCACGGTGGCGCCGCCCGCGATGTTCTCGACCATGACGGGTTGCCCGAGCCGCTTCCCCAGCTTCTGGGACAGCGTGCGCGCGACGATGTCGTAGGACCCGCCCGCGGGGAACGGCACGACCAGCCGCAACGGCCGCTCGGGCCAGGCTGCATGGGCCGCGAAACTCGCGGAGAGAAGGCTGGCGCCGGCGATGGCCGCCTTGACTGCTGCACTGAACTTGATCACTTGCTTGTCTCCTGACCTTGGATCTTTGTGCTTCCCGTTGCCGCGGGAACGGCGGCGCGACGCAGGCCTGCCGGGGAAGAGGCGTGCTCATGACGGCACTCCGATGGCTCACTATAGAGGAGCCCACAATCAACCAAAAGCGAATTAAAATTGATAGTTGTTGAGCATTTGGTTAATGACCTGGTTAATGCCGCGGCGAGGTCTTCCTGCTTTTTTATCGCCGCAGATCTCCCTTGGAATCCCCCATGCCGCCCGCCGTCCATCCCGTTCACGCCCTGCTCGCCCGACTCAAGTTCCGGCACCTGCGCGTCATCCTTGCGCTGGACGAGCTGCAGAGTGCGGCCGAAGTCGCGGCACGGTTCCATATCAGCCCGGCGGCGGTGTCGAAGACATTGGGCGAAGTGGAGGCCATCGTGGGCATGCCGTTGTTCGAACGTGGACGCCGCGGCATGCGCGCCACCGACATCGGCCGGGAGATGATCGACGGCGCGGCATTGGTGACGGCGCAACTGAGCCGCCTGGCCGAGTCCCTGCAAGCCGTGCGCGCGGGCACGCGAGGCCAGATGAGCCTGGCCTACCGGACCACATCGGTCCAGCCCGCACTGGCGCAGTTGCTCTGCGCCTTTCATGCGGGCAATCCAGGGGTGGATATCAGCGTGATCGATGGCGGCATCATGGACCTGATCAGCCAGGTCGAAGAAGGCGAGCTCGATCTGTTGTTTGCCTACGAAGACCCACGCCTCGAGCGCAAGGACTTGCGCCATGCGCCCATCATTCCCGGACAGAAACTGGTCATCGTCGCCAGCACGACGCATCCGCTGCTAGGGCGCGCGCGCATCACCGCGCAGGACCTGGCCGACCAGCAGTGGTGCATTCCGGCGCATGGCGCGCGCATGCTGCACCACCTGCACACCGCATTCCGCGCGCTGGACATGCCGCCGCCGGAGCGCGGCATCCGGACCAGCGACGTGACCATGACGGTCAACCTGCTCCAGGCCGCGCACTTCCTGGCCGTGTACCCCGAGCGCATCGCCGCCCAACTGGCGGCGGCGAATCTCGCCACGGTACTGCCGTTCAAGCTGGCAAGCCAGGTGGAACCGGTGGTCATGGTGTGGAATGGCGCGCTGGCGCCGCGCGCCCCGGCGCGCGCCTTTCGCGATTTCATCCTGCAGCACGCGGCGGAGATGCCGGCGGATCCGTCGGCGTGGCTGGCCAATGCGGGATTGATGAACCCGGCGAACGGCTCGTGACAAGCGGCGCTCGCCTCTTGCAGCGCGCGCACGCTTGCCGTACGCTGCCTGCCCAGCCCGCCAACCGGACCCCGGACATGTCACAGCAAAAACCCGCCAGCTCGCTGGTCTACTCCACGGAACACGGCCGTATGTGCCCCGGCTGCGGCAATGCGCTGGCGGCCTGCACCTGCGGCAAGGCCCGGCCGGTCGCGCAGGGCGACGGCATCGTGCGGGTTTCGCGGGAGACCAAGGGCCGCAAGGGCAAAGGGGTGACGCTGGTGCGCGGCATCGCGCTGGATGCGCTGGCGCTGGCGCAACTGGGCAAGGAACTGAAAGCCGCCTGTGGCTCGGGCGGCACCGTCAAGGATGGCGTGATCGAGATCCAGGGCGACCACTGCGACACGGTGATGGAAAAACTCCGTCAGCGCGGCATGACGGTGAAGCGGGCCGGTGGCTGAGCAAGAGTCCGCGGGATCCGCTTACCTGGTGCGCTGCTTGTAAACGATGCTGCCGTCGGCCTTGCGCTGGGGCACGACCGGGTTGCGGGAATTGCACACTGGGCAGCGGAACAGCGGGCCCTGGCCTTCGTCCTTGACCGTCACGTCCTTGGGGTCCCAACGCGTCTGGCACGACTGGTTCTGGCAAGTAAAAAACATCTTCATTCTCCGTAATAGGCGCGGATCGTAGCACGGCGGGCGAATGCGGCCCCGGCTGGTGCGCCATCCTGCGCATCGGCGTCTCTGCCTCGCCTCCTTCGCGCTCTCCGCCTATTCTGCTCCGTTTCCGAAAACGGATAGCCCTGCGTCCGTGCGCCAGCCCGCCGCGCGGCTGGCCGCGCACAGCCGCGGTGCAGGATCGCGCGGCGGCGGGCTGGCGGGCACCGCCGGCGGGCGCAGCCACGTTGGCGGCCCGGCGGCCATGCACCCGCTGTGGCGCTGAAGGCGCGTCCCGCGGCAAGCCATCGCCCGCCGGCATCGGTGAATATCCCCGTGCCGCGGTTGCCGATTTCGGATAACGCCCCTGCCACGCGCGTTCGTAGACTGGCCTCATTGCAAAGCGCACCAAGGAGCCAGCAAGTGAACGAGGTAAGCACCAGGGCCTTCACGCGACGGCCGGGCACGGGACTGGCGGCAGCGGCGATATTGAGCGCGCTCGCCATGCCTGCGCCCGCCGCCAACGCCGCCGAATTGCCGCCCGAAACCCTTTCCGTGCAGGCGCTGGCGCCCGCCGACGACAGCCGCCTCTATATCTCCGATGTGGCGTTCAAGCACATGGTGGACGGGCGCCTGCACGTGGTGGACGGCAAGCGCATGCGCTACCTCGGGCTGGTACCCACCGCGTTCGGCGGGCAAAGCGTGCTGTCGCCGGACAGGCGCACGCTGTATGTGATCTCCACGTTCTACACGCGGCTGGCGCGCAGCGAGCGCACCGACGTGGTCAGCCTCTATGACACCGCCACGCTGGCCTACCGCAGCGAGATCGTGATCCCGCCCAAACATGCGCAGTCGCTGAACTACCGGGGCATCGCCACCGTGTCCGCCGACGGGCATTTCCTCTACGTGCAGAACGCCACGCCAGCCACCACGGTCAGCATCGTTGACCTGCAGGCCGGCAAGTTCGTGGCGGAGGCGCAAACCCCGGGATGCTGGGGCGTGTTTGCCACGGAGGCTTCCAGCCTGCGCTTTCGCACCCTGTGCGGCGACGGCACCATGCTGACGGTGACGCATGACGCCAGTGGCCAGCCCAGCGGTCAAAAGCGCAGCGCGCGCATGTTCGATCCCGATACCGATCCGGTCTTCCTGCACAGCGAGCGCGTCGGCAACACGCTGACCTTCGTGTCCTTCAACGGCAATGTGTACAGCGCCGACCTCTCGGACGAGACGCCAGCGTTCGCGCAACCCTGGCCCGTGGTCGACGCCGCCGACCGCAAGGCTGGCTGGAAGCCGGGCGGCTACCAGTTGTTCGCGCTGCACGCCGCCACCGGCCGCCTGTACCTGGGCATGCATCCGCGCGCCAAGGACGGATCGCACAAGTCGCCCGCCGCCGAGATCTGGACCATCGACCTGGCCCAGCGCAAGCGCGTTGCCCGCGCGCCGGGGCAAAACGCGCTGGCGCTCACGATCACGCAAGGTTCCCAGCCAACGCTCTACGTGCTGGACGCGGCAAAGGCCGGCGTGGTGTCACTGGACCCGGCCCGCGGACTGAAGCCGATATCCCGCCTGGACCAGGTCGCGGAGAACGCGGTGCAACTGGAGCTGCATCAATGAGCGCCGCCGAAATCTCCGACGTATTGCGCGATCCCGTCATGGTGGCGGCCTGCTCCGCCGCCGCCGCGCTGGTGCTGGCGCATTCCCTCTGGCCCAAGCTGCGCGACTTCACCGGCTTCCAGGCCGCCGTGAGTGCTTACCGGCTGATGCCGCAGGCATGGTCGCGCTGGGTGGCGCTGGCCTATGCCGGCGCCGAGGCGGCCAGCGTGGCGGCGCTGGTAGCCACGCCGCTGCAGCCGGGCGCGGCGCTGCTGGCGGCCCTGGTGGTGGCGATCGCCAGCGGCGCGGTGGGCATCAACCTGCTGCGCGGCCGGCGCGACATCCGCTGCGGCTGCGGCAGCGCCGCCGACAGCTTGCGCCTTTCGCCGGGCCTGCTGGCGCGCAACCTTGGACTGCTCGCGGTGCTGGGGCTGGCCGCGGCAACGGCGGCCGGCCTGGCGGCGGACGCGGCGCCGCGCGCGTTCACCTTGCTCGACTACCTGGCGGCCGGCTTCTGCGCGCTTGCGCTGCTGTTGCTGTGGCTCGGCGCCACGCAAGTGCTGGTCAATGCCGATCGCGCCGCCGCGCCCTCTCGCCGCACCCATTCAACCTACTCGTGAGACTGCCATGACTGCCCTTGTGATTGCCAATATCGTGCTGTGGATCGCCGTGCTGGCGCTCCTGTTCGGCTTCTACGCGCTGGCCCGCCAGGTCGGCATCCTGTTCGAACGGGTCGCGCCGATGGGCGCGCTGGTGATCGACGCCGGCCCGCGCGTGGGCGATGCGCTGCCGCCCTTTGCCCTGCGGGACGTGCGCGGCGGCCCGGTTGCGGTGGGCGGCGCGCAGCCGCGCAGCACGCTGCTGTTCTTTCTCTCGCCCACCTGCCCGGTGTGCAAGAAGCTGCTGCCGGTGCTGAAGTCGATGCAGGCCAGCGAGGCCGGCTGGCTGCGCGTGGTGCTCGCCTCGGACGGCGAGCAGCCGGAGCACCTCGCCTTCCTGCGCCAGGCCGGGCTGGAAGCCTTCCCCTATGTGCTGTCGCCCGAGCTAGGCATGCACCTGCAGATCGGCAAGCTGCCGTATGGCGTGCTGATGGACGAGCAAGGCACGCTGCGCGCCAAGGGCCTGGTGAATTCGCGCGAGCAGCTGGAGAGCCTGTTCACCGCGATGGACCTGAATGTGGGCTCGGTGCAGCAGTTCCTGGAAACGCGCGCCTGAATGCGGCTGAGCCTGACTGAACCCGAGTGAACCTGACTGAAGGCAGGAGAAAACAAGCAATGTGGCTTGACCGATTTTTCGAACACCAGACGCGGCGCGCGGCGCAGCGCACCGGCCGGCGCAGCATGCTGGCCACGCTTGGCAAGGTCATGGTGGGCACGATGGCATTGCCCGTCCTGCCCTTCGACCGCAGCGCGCATGCGGCGGTCGCGCATGGCGGCAAGGCCGCCGGCCCGCAGGCAAACGACGAGACCGCCTGCGACTACTGGAAATACTGCGCCGTGGACGGTTTCCTGTGCTCGTGCTGCGGCGGCAGTTCCACCACCTGCCCGCCCGGCACCGAGCCCTCCCGCGTCTCGTGGGTAGGCACCTGCCACAACCCGGCCGACGGCAAGGACTACATGGTCAGCTACAACGATTGCTGCGGCAAGACCACCTGCGGGCGCTGCGAATGCAATACCAACGAACGCGAGCGGCCGGGCTACCGGCTGGGCGTGCACAACGATGTCAACTGGTGCATGAGCAACGACAGCACCATGTTCCATTGCACTACCTCGATCATCCTCGGAGTCCAGGAATGAAGCTGTCCTTGCCGTGGCTGCCGCCACGCTCCGTTCCCGCTCGCCTGCTGGCCGTGTGCATGGCTTGCGCAGCGCCCGCGGGCACCGCCCTTGCCGACTCGCTGGCCGATCAGGGCAAGGCCTTGTTCGGCACCCATTGCGCCGCTTGCCACAATGCCGACGGATCCGGCATTGCCGGCGTGGCGCCCCCGCTGGCCGGCGCGCTGCGCGAGCGGCTGGCGTCGCCGGCGGGGCAAACCTATCTGGCCAATGTACTGACCCATGGACTCGCCGGCCCGATCCAGTCGCAGGGCCAGTCGTTCAACGGCATCATGCCCAGCTTCGCCAGCCTGCCCGACGATGAGCTCGCCGCCGTGTTGTCCTGGCTGGCCGCGAGCAACGGCGTACCGGAGCAAGCGGTGAGCCCCGATGCGCTGGCCCGCGCACGTGCCGAGCGCAAGACCCCCGGCGCCGTGCGCAAGCTGCGCGATGCGGGGCAATGACATGGCATCGCCGCGACCACGCTCCTCGCGTCCGGCCACGCTGCGCGGCCTCGCATTCGTGGCGCTGGCCACGCTGTCGGCCGCCGCGAGCGCGCAGGCCGAGCTGCGCCACGCGCGCGACAACTATCTGCTGCACTGCTCCGGCTGCCACCAGCCCGACGGCCGCGGCAAACCCGGGGCCGGCATTCCCGACATGCGCGAGACCGCGCCGCTGCTGCTTGCCACGCCGGCCGGCCGCGCCTTCCTGATCCAGGTGCCCGGCACCTCGGCCTCCGCGCTGAGCGACAGCGAGATCGCCGGCCTGATGAACTGGCTGCTGCCCGAGCTGACCGGACACCGCGATGTGGCCGCGTTCAGCACCGAGGAAGTGGGACGCTACCGCCGCCAGCCGCTTGACGACGTAAGCGCGCATCGCGCCGCCATCCTGGGCGGCGCCGTTGCCCTGCCTGATGCAACACCTGCGGCAACACCTGTGGCAACGCCGGGCACCACCGCCCGCGCGAGCCCGCGGCCGATGTGACAGACTCACGTACCCAGGCGCATCATCGCGGCAGGAAAAGCCAGAGACGCGGGACAAGGACAAAGACCGAGGAATGAGACGATGAACCCCATTGGCAACACCACCAATAGCGGCAAACCACAAGACGCAGGCACCGGCGCCGCGCCGGCCAGTCCCGAACAACGCTCGCGGCGCGACTTGCTAGGCCGTCTCGCGGGCGCGACGCTTGCCGGCATGGCAGCGGGCGTAGCCGCAAGCGGGGCCAGCGCGGCGCCTCCCGCCGGCAGCGGCGGCGCATCGAACGCATCCGGCGCGTCCTCGCCCGGCCCGGCGGCAAGCGGCCCGAACCCCATCGTGATGATGCCGGCATGGCAGCTCTCGCGCGCCATCCATGCACGCCAGCTTTCCAGCCGCGAGGTGATGACCGCCTATCTGGACCACATCGCGCGGGTCAATCCCGGCGCCAATGCCATCGTGGCGCTGCGCGAGCGCGAGGTGCTGCTGCAGGAAGCCGCCGCCTGCGACCAGGCGCTCGCCGCCGGACGCCCTGCGGGCTGGATGCACGGCATGCCGCAGGCGCCCAAGGACCTGGCGCTCACACGCGGCATCCGCACCACCTTCGGCACCCCGATCTTTCGCGACAACGTACCGACCGTGGACGCCATCATCGTAGAGCGCGCACGCGCCGCCGGCGCGGTGCTCATCGGCAAGACCAACACGCCGGAATTCGGGCTGGGCTCGCAAACCTTCAACCCGGTCTATGGCGCCACCCGCAACCCGTTCGACGCCGGCCGCACCGCCGGCGGCAGCAGCGGCGGCGCGGCCGCGGCGCTATCGCTACGCATGCTGCCGGTAGCTGACGGCAGCGACTTCGGCGGCTCGCTGCGCAACCCGGCCGGCTTCTGCAACGTCTACGGCATGCGGCCCTCCGCCGGCCGCGTGCCCTACGGGCCGGCCGCCGAAGTCTTTATCCAGCAACTCGGCTACGAAGGGCCGATGGCACGCACCGTGGCCGACGTGGCCCTGCTGCTCGCCACGCAAGCCGGGCCCGATCCGCGCACACCGCAAGCGCTGGCGCAAGACCCCGTGCTGGCCACGCTCACTCCCGCCAACGTAGCCGACGCGCTGAAGACCAACCTCAAGGGCAAGCGCGTGGCATGGCTGGGTGACTGGCATGGCTACCTGTCGATGGAAGCCGGCATCCTGCCGCTGTGCGAAGACGCGCTCAAGGCCTTYCCGGCCTTCGGCGTCAGCGTGGAAGCCATCAAGCCACCGTTCTCGCCCGAGCGGCTCTGGAAGACGTGGCTGGTGCACCGTCATTTCCTGGTCGGTAACGGCATGCTGGCCTTCTACCAGGACCCGGCCAAGCGCGCGCTGCTCAAGGACGCCGCGATCTGGGAAATCGAAGGCATGCTCAAGCTCAGCGCCAGCGATATCTACGCCGCCAGCATGGAACGCACCGCGTGGTATCAGGCACTGCTCGGCGTATTCAAGGATTTCGACTACATCGCCGTACCGACCGCGCAGGTGTTTCCCTTCGACGTGAACCAGCCCTGGCCGAAGCAGATCGCCGGCCGCGAGATGGATACCTATCATCGCTGGATGGAAGTGGTGTTCCCGTGGACGCTGTCGGGATGCCCCGCGATCAGCGTCCCGGTGGGATTCGGGCCGCAGGGGTTGCCGATGGGGATGCAGCTGATTGGAAGGCCGCGGGATGATCTGTCGGTGTTGCGCCTGGCACGGGCTTATGAAGAAGAGCGGGATTGGGTGGGCAAGCGGCTGCCGTCGGCGATGATGGGGTAAAGCGAGACATCACACTCCTGCCAGCGCCCGTCCTCTCCCGCAGGCGGCGCAAAGAAGAGCGATGGCGCCAGATCACGACCCGGTGTAGCCGTGTGGAGCGCCCCCAAGGGCGGTCCACACCCCAGCGCGAYGCGAAGCGAGCCGTCAAGGTGTACCAGGCCGTATGGGGCGCCTTCTTTGCCTACTTTCTTGGCAAGACAAGAAAGTAGGTCGCCCCCCGCAGGGGGGTGAAACCGCCTTTGACTTTGCAGTTAAGCAGTTAAGCAGTTAAGCCTTTGACGTTGACCTAGAAACAGTCACCGACGGCAACTCCCCAAAAAACGCCCGATACTGCGCCGCAAACCGCGGCAAATGCGTAAACCCCCACCGCGCCGCCACAGCCCCCACCCCCTCCAACTCCGCCGCCTGCCGCCCCCGCAACGCCTGCCGCACCCCATTCATCCTCACCGCCCGCACAAACTCCAACGGAGCCAGCCCGGTAACCTCGTTAAAGCTGTATTGCAACGTCCGCCGGGAAACCCCGAGCCGCTCGCACAGCGCCAGCACGCTCCAGGGCGCCTCCGGCGCAGCCCGCACCATCTCATAGGCCTGCGCAACCAGCCGCCGCCGCGCCGGCGGCGTAGGCAGCAAGGCATCACCGCTGTCATGCGCAAGGGTGGAAACCACCGCCATCAGCAAAGCATCCCGCATCGCGCTTTCAACAAACCGTTGATTGAACAAGTCGCTCTGCACCGCTGCCGCGGCCAGCACCGCCAGCATCGCCGCGCGGAACTCTTCCGAAGCGGCACGCCGCACCTCGGTAGCCGGCTGCAAGCGCATCAGCAGACCGGCCTCCCCCTCGCGTTCCAGCACGCGCTCCAGCGCAGGCAAGGGCAAGGTCACGCCAAGCAGGTCCAGCCCCGGTGGCGTGCGCATGGCCAGCGGCTTGCCATTGCCTGCCTGCAGCACGGTATCGCCGCTCATGCGGTAGCCGGCGAACCAGCCGTCCTGGCACTCGCGGTGCGGCAGGGCAATGGAGAGATAGCCGCGCCGCGCCTCGCCCTCTTCCAGCAAGGCCTGGTTGGTCTGTTCGCGGAATACGTGGACGTCGCCGTAGGTAGCCTGCTGCACTTCGGCAAGGAAACGCCCCGGCGTGAGTTGCTGGTAGCGCTGCTGCCAGCCGTCGAGACCGCCTGCCGCCATGGTTGCCTCGGTGGCTACCAGGTGGCGTACCGGGCGCGCGCCGGCGCCTGTGTCGAGGGGCTCTGTGTTGCTGGGCATGGGCGGCAGCCTGTGGGGGCCAATCAACACCATCGGCGCCGGCCTGGCATGGCCACGCGCGCCAAGGCTTTCAGGTGCGGGACTGCGCAACGATTGTATAGCTGGCCCGGGCCGCCGTCGATGCACGGCGCAACAAGCCGGCGCCACGGCAGGGTTTGCCCGGAAACCACCTTTGCATTTGTTGACAATAACCGCGGCGAAGGCCGCCTAGAATGCGGCGCTATTCAAAGCGGGCATCGATATGGGATCCAATCGCAACAAGTTGCTGGGCTACGTCGCGCTTTGCATGGTGGGGTTCGCGCTGATCACCGTGCTGTGCGTCACACTGCAGGACGACAACGAGCAGCGCGCTGCGCGCAAGGTCCGGCAGATGGATAGCCGCGCCATCGCTACCGCCACCGTGCCCGCCGCCAGCCACGCTGGGCAGCATACGGCCGCGAACACGCCGCGCTGAGCGCCGGCGCACCCTGCTCAACAGGGCAGGATGATGGTAAAGGTGGCGCCGGCGCCCGTGGCGCTGACCAGCCTGATCTCTCCGCCGTGGCGCTCCACCACCGTCTTGACGAACACCAGGCCAAGCCCGCTGCCGGCGGGCGCGTCGCGGCCGGTGCCGTGCAGACGCGCGAAGGGCTGGAACAGTCGCCCCTGGTCTTCCTCGGCAATGCCCCTGCCCTGGTCCGCCACATCGATCGCCAGCCCCTTGGGCACGCGGTACAGGCGCACCGTCACGGTGCTCTGCGGCGGGCTGAACTTGATCGCATTGCTGACGAGGTTGGCAATGGCCCGGACCAGCAGCACCGGCTCGGCCACCACCTGCGTCTGTTCCTCTTCCAACTCGATCTTTAGCGCGATGCGCGCGGCGCTGGYCAGCGCCCATAGTTCGTCGGTGGCGTCCAGCACCACGCCGGCCAGGTCGACTTCGACGAAGCTCAGGTGCGGCGCCTCTGCGCGGGCCAGCCGGATAAAGTCGTCGGCCAGGTCCAGCGTGCGGCTGGCGTGCTCGCCGATGCGGGCCAGCAGGGTCGCCTCGGGCAGCGCCCGGCCGGGCTCGTTCTGCAGGTCGATCAGGGCGAGGATGGAGGACTGCGGGGATCGCATGTCATGCGAGATAAAGCGCAGGGACTCCTCGCGCCGCCGCTCGGCCACGCGCACCTGGGTGATATCGATGACGCTGACGATCAGGCCGGCCACGCCGCCGGTGTCACTGCGCAGCGGTGCGCCGCGCAGCAGCATGGGACGTTCGCCGCGGGCTTCGAGTTCCACGCCGGGCGGGGCCTGCGCCGGCTCCGCGTGGACGGCCTCGCCGTCGGCAAAAGCGCTGCGCAACTGGTCCCAATAGTCCAGCCCTGCCTTGGGCTGGGCGAATACTTCGTCGATCATTTCGCGAATGCCGGGGCGCGGCGCGCTCATGTCGGCCAGCGGCCCGAGCGTGCGCGGCGCCAGCAGCAGGCCACGCCGGTTGGCCAGCAGCACGCGCCCCGACGGATCGCAGATCACGGTGGCTTCCGGCAGGCCTTCCAGCCCGTCCGACAGGAACTGGCGCAGGTCGCGCAAGCGGGTGGTCATGCGGTACACCGCGCGCATGCGGGTATCCAGATTGCGGCCGGATTCGCCCTCGCCGGCGGGCATGGCCAGCAGGCCCGGCTCCTGCTCCAGCTGCGCCAGCTCATCCGTGAGGAACTTCAGCGCCGCTTCCTGGCGCCGCCAGCTCCACAGCGGGTAGAACAGGCTGCAACCCAGCAGGGCGCTGGCCGGCGCGAACCAGAGGTGCCCGAGCACCACCAGCAGCAGGCTGGCGGCCAGCGAGCCAATCAGGAGCACCGCAGTGACCAGCAGCGCGTTGCGCGGCGTCGTCGCCAGCGAGGCGAGGCTCGCCAGCAGTACCGGCAGCAGGGTGCATAGCCAGAACCACGGCGCGGGCAAGGTGACGATGGCGCTGTCGTTCTGCAGCGTCTGCATGGCGTTGGCGATGATTTCCACGCCACTCATGCCATGCCCGCTGCGGGATACCGGCGTGGGAAACACGTCGCCCAGCCCGCTCGCGGTCGCACCGATCAGCACTGACTTGCCGCGGAAGAAATCCGCGGGCAGCGCGCCGCCCAGCACATCGAGCACCGAAACCAGGCGGAACGTGCCGGGCGGCCCGGCAAATGGAATGCGCAACCGGTAGTTGCGCATCCAGCCATCGGCGCCCAGGTCATTTGCCTGGTCGTCGTGCCGGTAGCTGGACACCGGCCGCGGCGGCTCGCCGAAACCGACCATCGCGACCGAGAAATGATTGAGTTGCCGGCCCGGCAACCCTTCCTGCAGGAAGACCTGGCGGGCGATACCGTCGAGGTCCACCGCGATATTGATGTGCCCCACCCCGGCGCCCAGGCCGGTCAGCGGATAGCGCACCATCAGGCCATCCTGCCCCGCTTCGGCCAGCGCGGGCAACACCACGTTGCCCGCGCGCGCCATGCTGCCTGCCAGCGCGCGGTCGTCCTCGGGATGCAACTGGTCGGGCTCGGAGAGGATCACGTCGACGCCGATCACGCGTGGGGCATCGGCCGCGATGCGCCCGATCAGGTCGGCCAGCACCCAGCGGCGCCAGGGCCAGCGGCCAATGGCGGAGATGCTGGGATCGTCGATGGTGACGATCACGATGTCGTCACTGGGGGCGTGATGCTGGGCCGCGACAGACAGGTCGTAGACCGCCGTGTCGGCGCGCTCGCTCCAGCCGAATGCGGCGCAAGCCACCACCAGCGCCAGCACCGCGGCCGTCAGCACGGCCCACTCGATCAGCGTGCGGCGCTGATAGCCAGCCAGGATGCGCGCCAACACACGGCGCACGGAGTGCGCGCGCGAGCCGGCGCGCGCGGCCAGCCGGGCCAGGCTAGTTGGCACGATTGAGCAGACGCCCGCCAGCGCTCACGGGCTGGCCCTGCGCATCGCGCACATACTGCTTCACCTCGATGCGTTGGGGCGCGGAGAAGTGCGGCCGCGCTGCCGGGCTAACGGTAGCGGCATTGGTTGCGGCATTGGTTGCGGCAGCCGCTGCGCCCTCACGCCCCACCCGCACGAAATACGTGCCGCTGCCAGGACGGGGCAAGCGGCCTTCGTTCGTTTCCGTGCGCACGTCCGCCACGATCTGCGTAAAGGCTTCGTCGGACGCCATCTGCAGCCGGTAGGCTTGCGCAGCGCCGGCGGCGCCGGCTGCCGGCCAGGCGATGCGCAGCGTGTCGCCGCCATCGTCCTCCAGGCGCGGCTGCGGCGGCGACGGTTCCAGCGCGAACGCCCCCGGCTCGCTCCAGGGACCGGGCTGGCCACCGGCGTCAAGCGAGCGTACCCGCCACCACCAGCGGCCCGGCGCGAGCGCCTGGCTGGCCGACGGCGCGGCGCTTCGCGCCTGCATGGCGCCCTGCCTGAAGTCCGCGTCGGCCGCCACTTCGAATTCGTATTGCGCCGCGCTGGCGACCTCGGCCCAGCCGAACGTGACCGTCTCGCCGTACGCAGTGCCGTTGCGCTCGGGCTCCAGCGTAAAAGGCGGGGGCGGGTTGAGCCGTACCGCGAACGGCAGCACCACGCCCGCGCCGCCGAGGTGCGTGGCATCCAGCGCGCTTACGCCCAGGTAGAGCTCGCCTTCGGGCAAGTCCTCAAGCGCGGCTTGCTCGGCGCTGACGGTCTGGGAGGACAGCAGCTCGGTCTGGGCCGCATCGCGCGAGACCACCACGCGGTAGCCGGCGGCTTTCGCCACCGGCGACCAGCTCACCGTGGCGCGGCTGGCCAGCAGGGGCTGGGGCAGCGGCGCCAGCACCGGCGCGGGCAACAGCGCGGCCGGCCGCGCCAGCACGCCCGTTGGCGATACGCTGACGCCATAGCCGGCGCCCACCACCGCCTGCTGGCCACGGCGCGAGCGTGCCTGCACTTGCCCTTCGAGCACGGCGCTCTGGCTGGCGCCAGCCTCGGTGCCAACGCGAAAGCGCGTGCCGCGCACGCCAGTCACCAGCGAAGGGGTACGGATTTCGAAGCGCCCGACGCCCGTGCCGCGCGGCGCCACGCGGGATTCCACCTCGCCCTGACCGACGCCGAACACGGCGTCGGTCAGGCCCGAGCGGGCGAAGGCCCGCAGCCTGCTGACTTCCATCCTGGAGGCGGGCGGCAGCGTGACGCGGGAGCCGTCGCCCAGTTCCATGGTGACGGTGCCGCCTGCGCCGGTTTCAATGCGGGCGCCTTCGGCGAGTTCCATGCCAGCCTGCAGCTCGCGGCCATCCGCGCTGGCCGGCCCTGTCACAAACACCACGCGGGCGGTGCCGTTGGTGACCGGAATGTGGACCAGCGGGATGCGCAGGCGCATGCCGGGCGGCAGGCGGTAGGGGTCCGCCACCTTGTTCAGTGCCTGCAACTCGCGCCAGCGGGCGGGTTGCGCCATGAAACGGTCGGCCACGCCGATGAGCGTGTCGCCCGGGCGAACCAGATAGATAAAGTTGGCGCCCTCTGTGCCCGCTGCCTGCGCGGCGGCGTCGAGCGGCCACGCGGCCCCCAGCACACCAATCCATCCGGCCACGCCGATTGCGCCGATTGCATCGATTGCGCCCTTCGCACCCGCCTCGCCAGATCGCACTGCGATGCCGCGCTTCCTGCCTGCCGCCATTTCGAACCACTTCATAAACTCAGTCTTCCTGCTTATCCTGCAAACCCTGCGAATCCCACAAATCCGTCAACCCCTGCAAGTCGTGCAAGTCCTGCAAACCCTACAAGTCCGGCTTGCCCAAAGCGTCCGGGGTATTCTGGTGCTCCTGCTTGTCACCGTCTCCCGCGGCTTCGAAACGGTAGCCGTGCGAATACACGGAGGTCAGGCGCACGCCGTTCTCGGGCCGCAGCGCCAATTTGATCCGCAAGCGCGAGATATGCGTGTCGAGCGTGCGCGAGCCCGCCCCGATGTCACGGCCCCAGACAGCTTGTTCCATCACCTCGCGCGACACCAGGCGGCCAAGGTTGCGGAACAGGAACAGGGCCAGGTCGAACTCGCGCGGCGAGATCTCCGCCTTGTTCTCGCCGCAGGTCACGGTGCGCGCTTGCGGATCCACACGGTAGTTGCCCACCCGGATCACCGCGCTGTCCTGCTGCGCCTGCGGATAGGTGCGGCGAAGCAAGGCGGAAACACGCGCCACCAGCTCGGCGCGCCGGATCGGCTTGATCATGTAGTCGTCGGCGCCGGCGCCCAACCCGGCGACGATGTCTTCCTCCATCGCGCGGCTGGTCAGGAACAGGATGGGCGGATTGGGACCGGAGTTCTGCCGTACCCAAGTCACCACCTCGAGACCGCTCGTATCGGGCAATTGCCAGTCCACGACAAGAAGGTCGAACGCCTGCTCGCGCAGCGCCCGCAGGAACGTGCTGCCATTGGCGAAGCACTCGCACTCATGGCCTGCCGAGACCAGGATCTGCTGGATCAGCTCGGACTGGCTCTTGTCGTCTTCCACCGAAGCTATTCTCATACTTACCTCTTCCTTGCCGCCATGTTCCGCCCCGCACTTCCTGCGCACTTCTTGCGCAACTCCTGCGCAACTCCTGCGCAACTGCTGCGTTCATCCCGCGTTTTCCGTCAGGGAGAAAGCGCGAGCGCGAGCAGGCCAGGCCAGGCGCGTAGGGGGGAATGGTACAGAATCGGGCGTCGCCACGCCAAGACTGGCGTGGGGGGGGTACCGCGCACCCGCATCGCCCCCGCCCCCCGGGGCGTAGCACCATTATTGCAGCATGTAGGTTTCGTACTCGAGGCGATCGAGCTTGCGGTCGAGCATGTAAACAGCCAGCGCCACCACGACCAGCAGCGAGATCGCGAAACCGTAGCCGTACCAGGCCGGGCCCAGTTGCAGCGTCACCGCGGTGAGCGCCAGGTTGAGGATCACAAACAGCCCGGTGAGCAGCAGCACTTCGCGCCGGCGGTCGAGGTAGAAGTAGATATTGAGCACCCCGAGCAGCACCACCTGCAGGCTGGCGCCGATCACGTCCACATACAGCAGCGGCAGGTAAAGCTCCGAGATGCCCAGCGCCCCCAGCACCCAGCTGCCCACCACGAACAGCAGCAGCGCCGCGATGGCCTGCACCTTGACGATCTCGTACAGCCCCAGGCGGATCGTCTGCACCATGGTGTTGCGCATATCCTCGATATGCTCAAGCGAGCTGCCGCCGCGCACGGCGTTGTAGAAGGCGTCGTAGTACTCGACGAAGTCCGTCTCGATGCGCACCAGGAACACCGCCATGCCGGGGATGATCGCCAGGTAGGCCAGGAACACCGGGATGTCGTAGATGATCGATGCGTGCAACGGTCCGATCACTTGCTGTCCGGTGGACGGCGAATACCAGAACATGAACTTGTCGAGCCAGATGCCAAGGTTGTACAGCAGCCCGATCGCCATCAGGCTCGGGTAGGCATAGCGCCGCTGGAACACCTCGAACGACATGAAGCGCTGGCTGGTGTAGTTGCGGTAGATCAGCACCACCATCGCCGTCAGCAAGCTCAACTGCCCGGCCACGAAACCCAGGAGCAGGCCTTCAAGGCCATAGCCGCGCAATGCCAGCGCCGCCGCCACCGTCAGCGTATAGCCAAGCAGGAAGGTCCAGACGATAGCCTTGTACTGCTTCATGCCCGTCAGGAAGATCACCGCGATCCAGATATTGCTCATGACCACGAAGCCCGCGGTCATCAGCAGCCGGTAGAGCACCGACTGGCCCTGGAAGGCGAAGAGCGCGCAGCCGATGCCGGCCGCGCCCGCCAGCACCGTGACCAGCAGGGCCACCGCGTGGTAGTTCGACAGCACCAGGCCATCGCGCTTCTCGAACAGCCGGTCCGATGTGAAGCGGGTAAACGAGAGCTGCATCGGCCCGGTCAGGATCAGGCTGACCGCGATCAGGTAGGTCACCGACACCTGGAACTGTGTCACCAGGCTGCCCGGCACCACGAAGGGCAGGCTCAGCAGGCCGATCAGCAGGATGCCGACAATCGACAGGACCCACGGCCCGGAGCTGATGATGCCGGCATAGGCGTACGCGCCGAGCATGCCCGACAGGCTGTCCCGCCGCAGCATCTTGCGTAGTTCGAAACCAATCCCCGCCATTTCAGCGCCCTCCCTTCATGGGGCAGCCCGCGGCCTGGGCCGCCCTGGCGGGCGACGCGCCCGCAGAGGACGCCACCCGTGGCTGCGCCATCAGGCGCGTGTACAGTTCGCGGTAGCTGCCCACCATCATCTCCTGCGTGTAGTACCGCTCCACGCGCTGGATGCCGGCTTGCTGCGCGGCATGCCAGGCGCGCGGGGAACCTAGCAGGCCGATCGCCTTCTCGGCCAGCGCGGCCGGGTCGGCGATGCGCACCACGTCGCCGGCGGCGCCCAGTGCGGCATCCTCGCCGGGCAGGCCGAAGATCAGTTGCCGGCACGAGCCCACGTCGGTGGTCACGCACGGCACGCCAGCGGCGAAGCCTTCCAGCACCGCCAGCGGCARGGCCTCGCTGATGGAGCTGAGTACCAGCACGCCCACCTTGGGCAGCAGGTCGTCGATGCGCTGGAAACCCAGGAATTTGACCTTCCCGGCGAGGCCCAGGCTCTCGGCCAGGCTGCGGCATTCCCGCGCGTATTCGGGATCCTCGTCCTCGGGTCCCGCGATCCAGCCCTCGGCATCCGGGAACTGCCGCACCACGGTCAGCATGGCGCGGATAAAGGTCTTGATGTCCTTGATCGGCACGACCCGCCCGATCAGGCACAGCACGGGCGGCACGCCGGACGCGCGCCGGGTGCGCAGCGCGGCCAGCCGCGGCAGGTTGATGCCGTTGGGAATATTGCGGGTGCGCTCGGCCCTGGCGCCGTCGGTCACCTGGCGCTGGCGGTTGCCCTCGTAGAGCGCGACGATGGTGTCGCCGGCGTCGTAGCACACGCGGCCCAGCGTTTCGAAGAAGCGCACCCACAGCTCGCGGAAATAGCTGATCTGCGAGATATCGCGCTCGAACACGTTGCGGTTGTCGCGGATCCACTGGCTCTGGAACAGGTCGATCTTGCGTTCCTTGGTGTAGATGCCGTGCTCGGACACCAGCAAGGGCCGGCCCGTGCGGTAGTGCAGCATGGCGCCGAGGAAGCCGGCATAGCCGGTGGAAACCGTGTGGTAGACCCTGGCCGGGATCAGCCCCTCGGCAATGCGCGCCAGCTGCCACAAGGGCTTGTGCATGATGCGCACGGTCCAGAAGTAATCGGTGAAGGACGGATCGGTGCAGTACTGGCGATATTGCTCGGTGATGGTGCGCCAGGCATTGCGGCTGTACAGGAATGCATCTTCCGACAGGTTGCCGCCGTCATTGAGCTCGGGCATCAGCTCGCGGATCAGTTCGCCGGCCTCCTGCTCGCGACCGGGCTGGCGCAGCACCTCGTGCAGTTGCGCCGAGGCGGCGAAGGTATCCGGATCGCCGTCGCTGCCGTGCACCAGCGGCGGCGGCGCGAAGTCGTAGAGGAAATGGGTCTCCAGGTGCACGACATTGTCCGGCAACGCATAGACCATATCGCCGTAGTCTTCGCGGCGGCTGCCGATAAAGACGATGGCGAAGCGGATTTCCGGGAAMGCSCGGATCATCTGGTTGACCCAGCTCGACACCCCGCCGCTCACATACGGAAAGGTGCCCTCAAGCAGCAGGGCCACATCGGCCGAGTCGGCGCGGGGCGAAGGGGTATTGCTCATGATTGCCAGTAACGCAGCAGGGGCCGTACCAGTGGCAACGGCGATGGGCTGTCGAACAACAGCAGGATGGTGCGCACGGCGGCGTAGTCGCGCTCCAGGTAGGCGGCTTCGGCCAGCAGCGGCAGCGTGCGCTCTCGCGCAAAACCCAGCGCCTCGGCCCGCTCCAGCCACTCGCGCGCTTGCGCGGGCTCGTGGCGGTTCAGGGCCAGGCGGCCACGCATGTACCACAGCCCGGCCTGTTCAGGGTCCACCTCCAGCGCGGCGCGGGCGTAGCGCTCGACCTGGTCCGCGGTGTAGCGGTAGACGTCGCCTTGCACCAGGTTCTGGTAGATCAGCTCCCAGTGCAGGTCGGCCAGGCGCTTGTTGATCTCGCCGCGCTCGCTCGCGTCGAGGGCCTCTTCAAGACGCGGCAGCTCGGCCATGATCTGCTGGGTCAGTTGCTTCTCGGCGCCGTCCAGCATGCCGTAGGCCAGCAGGCGCACGTCGTCGGCGCTATCGGCCAGCAGTTCGCGCAACACCGGGCTGGATGTGCGCGCCGGCATCGATTGCATGGCCACCAGCGCGGTCATGCGCTCGGGCAGCGGCGCGCGCGTATTGCCAAGCTGCGCGCGCAAGCGGGCGCCTCCGCCATGGGTCACGCGCGAGATCAGGTGAGTGACGAACACCGGCAGTCCGACCAGGCCAATGCCGGCCGTCTGGCGCGGGCCCGGGAACAGGCGCGCGATCAGCAAGCTGCCGAGGCAGACGATGGCACCCGCCATCGGCACCAGGAAGCAGAACGCGAACAGATAGCCGTAGCTCCACGCGAACGGCACGCGGAAGCGCCGAGGCAGCAGGCGCCACAGCACTATCGCGATCATCGCGGCGGCAATCCCCTGCGACAGCAGGAAAGCCAGCAGCAACGGCGTGCTGGTACCGGCGCGCGCCAGCAGCGCCAGGGCTGCGATTTGTGCGGTGAGGCCGCCGACGCCGAGCTTACCCACGGGCAGCCTCGCCCAGTGCCACGGGCACCGGTACCGGCGCCGGGTGTACATCCACATGACAACGGTGCAGCAGCCGGATCAGCGGCTCCACCGGTGCGCTGGCTGGCACGGCCAGCATATGCACGCCGATGCGCGCGGCTTCGAAATCCGTGCCGAACTGGGCTCGCAACATGTCCTCGATCCGCACCAGGTAGGCCGAGGCCGCCTCGTTGTCGGACAGCGGCATCAGGGTCAGCAGCGCGCGCTGGTGCACACTGGTAAGCGGCCATGCCACGTCGAGCGCGCGGCGGCTGCGGATGACCTGCTCGAACAGCGCATCGCGGGACTCGTCCAGGTCGAACACCAGCGCAACGATCGTGCTTTCGATGCCGCTATCGCGGCGCAGCCGGGACAAGCGGGCGTAGTCCAGCGCGAAGTCGTACGGGCAGCCTGGCACGGCCGCCTCGATGGCTCGGGTGGACGCGGCATGCTCGACGCCATCGGCGTAGTAGCCCATCAGCACCATCAGAAGTTGCAGGTTCTCGTAGCTGAGCGACAGGAACGGCATGCGCTCGACCACCAGCAGGCCAACCAGCTTGTCGGCCCCGGACAGCACCGGTGCCACCGCCACATAGCGGGTCTGCGGATGATCCGGCGACTGGCGCGACAGCCCGCCGGCCTGCAGGTGCGCCAGCTGGCGCGTCTCCAGGCAATGGCGCACCAGCGCATCGTTGGCGTCGAACTCGAATGCCGGGCCAACTTGCGCCGAGGCCTCGTCCGCCACCTTGTCGCCAACGACCGCGTACAGCGCTGCCCCTTCCACCTGGCAGGCCTGCGCCACCACTTGCAGCATGGGGCGCGCGCCAACCAGCGCACTGCCGGACGCGCTATCTTCCAGCGTCACGGCACGCATTTGCGACAGCGTATCGCGCAGCGTGGTGGGCCTGGCCAGCAGGTCGTTCTCCAGCCGCGCGTGGGATACGCGCAGCAGGTAGTGGTTCTTGGTCAGCGCGGCAAGGCGCTCTTCCAGGTAGCGATTGACGGCGCGCGCGCGCGCCAGCCGCGTGCCCCACACATCGCCGAACTGCCCGGCCACCAGCACCGTCAGCAGCCCTCCCAGGAAGAACAGGCGCGGAAATGCCCCCGGCTGCGCTCCGACCTGGTGGAAAAAGAACCAGCCAGCCAGCATCATCAGCACGCTACCCACGCCAATCAGCGTGCCATAGCGCAGCGCCAGTATGATCGGCAGCAGCCATGCCCAGGGGAAACCCAGCCCGAGCAGCAGGGGGTTGTCGGGCAGGACCGCGTATCCCAGTGCCATCGCCAGGGCCATCGTCACCACCAGCTCGACCGCAGAGACCGGTCCGCTCGTGGCGGGCGCGAGCAACCGCAAATAGCGGCCGCCCGCGCCGATGCCTTGTCCTTCCCGTATCTTGTCGGCTGTATTGGCCACGATCACGCTCTCCCGCGACTCAACCCTGGCGCAGCGGCGCCAGCAGGCGGCGCAGCAGCTTCTGCGCGGTACCGGACAGCGATTCGCGGCTCCAGCCACTGTCGCTGCCGGTGGCGGTCCACACCACCTCGCCGGTGCTCACGTCGAGCAGCTGCAGGGAAATGCCCACCGCCGGCTCGCCATCCACGCCGACCTTGTAGCGCCATTCCTGCACCGCGCCGGTGAGGGCATAGCGCACCTTCTGGGTACGCGCCCATTCCAGCGCCTTGCCCACCGATTCCCGCTCGGCCGGCTCGAACAGCGTTTCCGGGTTCAGGCTGGCCGGATAGCGCTTGACGTTGGCAATGCCGCCGGTCTTCAGCAAGCTCTCCGCAATCGCCTCGGCGCGCAGGCCCGCTTGCGGCGTCTCGGTGTAGTTGACGATCGGCAAGACCGCCAGCGATTCGCCGGCAGGCAGCGCGGGGGCGCGGCCCACGTCGGTCACCGCGCATCCGGCCAGCCAAAGGGCCGCGCCCAGCGCACCGCACCAGCCCAGCAGTCGTGCCGCGCGGTTCTGCTTCGTGCTAGTTTTCTCCATGACTCACTCCCCTTCTCGATTGCGTACGGTGAACCGGCACTGGTGTGCCCGCCCGGATTAAAAAAGCCATTTGTAGCGAACACCCGCTTCGGTCAGCGGCGTGCCGCCATTGCGTGCCGCGGTTTCGTGCTGCACATACATGGACAGGTGATCGTTTCCGAACACCTTGCCGGCCACGCCAAGCTGGGCCCGGAAGTTCTGCCCGGCACGGGTGTCGTGCAACAGGCCGATCTCGGCGAAAGGCCGCCACTTGCGCGTGTAGTCGTCGAGCAGCTCGGTACCGAAACCGAAAGTCACGCCCGCCTGCGTGAAGCCCTGCGGCATGTAGAACCCGGGCGTGGCTTCGTCGTCGGCGGGTACCAGCGTCGCCAGCTTGCTGCTGAGCGTGCCGCCGCGCGTGCTGTAGGTAGCGTGGGTGCCGACCAGGCGCACGGTGTAGTCCGGGTAAGCGGTACGGATGCGATAACCCAGCTCCAGGTCGTACACCAGGCCGTGACCCAGTTGTGAGCCGTCCTGGCCACGGAAACGGTCGTACTCGATACGCGCGCCCGCGAATTCGCGCAGGCTGAAGTTGTAGGTCGCGCCCAGTCCGAGCACGTCCTTGACGCCGCCGACCCGCAGCGCCGCCGACTCGTCGGCTTGCTGGTTGAGGCCGGCCAGCGTGGTGAGGTTCAGCCGGGTACCCTCGCGCCACTCGCCGGTAAATCGCGCGGTGGTCACGCTATCCAGGCCGTCGCGCCGTCCCACGCCGAAGCGCCAGCGCAGGTGCTGGTCGCGGTAGCCGAGCGACAGCTCGCCACGCTTGTCGGACGAAGGCACGCCGGTAAGCTGCGTCTGGTCCACGCTGTGCTGGGTGCGCCAGGCACCGCGCAGGTTCAGGTCATAGCCATCCCACAGGCGCACGCCGCCGGCCAGGCCGTAGTCGAAATAACTCAGCGGGCTCTGGCGCTGGTATGTCATGCGCGGCTCGATGGCCTGCGCATTGAACAGCAGCGTGTCCTGCAGGGTCTCCTGCAGCGCGTCGTCGGTACGGGTGGTTTCCTGCGTCTCGTAGGCCAGCGTCTGCGCGGCGCCGAGCCGGTCGAGCTGCACGTTGGCTTCGATCTGGTTGTCCACCGGAATGCGGCCGGCCTGGCGCTCCAGCACGCGGTCGAGCGCGGCCAGATCCTGGTTCGCCAGCGCCAGCGTGATCTCGGCATAGGCCGGGCGCAGCAACTGGCGCGCATACTGGCGTGCCAGCCAGGCACGCGCCAGTTCATTGGATTCGTTCGACAGCGCCCACGCCAGCGCCACTTCCTTGGCGGCGGACGAGACCACCGCCTGCTGGCGCGCTTCGCGCTGGGCCATGCCCGCCGGCACACTGGCGTCCAGCGGCGGCAAGCCGGGTATCTCACCCAGGCGCGAAGCCGGATTGGCCGGCCCGGTCCAGTTGGCGGCGTTGGCACCCGCCATCACGGTGCGGTCGCCGCGCAGCATCTCGATCACCAGGCGCTGCGAGACATCCCCCGACGCAAAGATCTGGCCAAGCGCCACTGTCTGGCGGCGCAGTTCGGCAGGCGCGGGGCCGCCTTGCGCATCTTCCTCCTCGGCTGCCGGATCCATGCTGCGGGGATCCGAGGCACGGCGCCCGCTTGCGGTACGGTCGCCATGCAGGTCAACCCAGGCCTGGCGGCGCAGGCGCCAGGCAGTGCTGGTCTGCCCGATGGCGTCGTAGGCATCCGCGGCAAGCCCGAGCCAGAGCGGATCGGCGTTCTTGCCGTCGGCCATCTTGCGCAGGTAATGCAGCGCGGTGCGGCCGTCCTGGAAGCGCATGCTGCCAGCGGCAAAGGCGCCCCACAGATCCGGGTTGCCCTCGGCCTCGCTCTTCAGGCGCAGCATCATGGCGCGCACTTCGGTATCCGAGCCGAGATCGACCAGCGCCCACATCAGCGCGGCCAGCGTCTCGCTGCCAGCATCGGGCAGGCTGGCGGCACGGCGCAGGTCGGCCAGGGCCAGCTCGCGCTCGCCGCGGGCGCGCTGGTACTCGGCGCGCATGGCCAGGAAACGGCTGGATTGCTCGGCCTGCTTCAGCTGCCCGGGGGTCATGCCCTGCAGCAAGGCGGCGACGCGGCCGTAGGCCCGTGCGCGGGTGTAGTAGTTGATGGCGAGTTCTAGCGACACGAGCTTGCCGCCCTTGCGCCAGCTGGCCTCGGCAATGCGCCCTGCATCAATGGGCGAACTGTCGTAGAAATCCATCAGGTTCGAGAAATCCGATTCCTCGATATCGCGCACTTCGGCCAGGCAGTCGTTGCGGCCGGCGCCCGGCGGCATGGCCATGCAGTGATCGTCATGCGACTCGGCCATGGCCAGCATCAGTTGCCGGTAGCCTTGTTCGAGCAAGTCGCCACGCTGGTTCAGGCGTGCCAGTTCGGTCAGGGTGCGCCAGTACTCGATATCGGTGGAGCGCGCGGTGCGCATGGACGGCACCATGGCCTGCAGCGCCTCGGCCAGCTTGCCGCGCACGTAAAGCAGGTTGGCCTGCTTGAGCGCGTACTGGGGACGTGGGCCAAAGCGCTGCTGCAGCTCCGTGTAGAGCTCGTAGGCGCGGGCATCCTTGCCGGCGCGCTCTGCCAGTTCCGCCTGGCGCTCCATGATCTGGCGCGCGTTGGGGCCGTGGCTCAGGCTTTGCAGGAAAGCCAGCCCTTGCTCTGGCTCTCCCAGCCGTTCGTAGGTGGCGACCACCTGGTCGATGGTGGCGAGGTCGCCGCTGCCGGCGCGATGGCGCAGCGCGGCCAGGTAGGCGCGATCGTCGCTCAGTCCCGGGGCCAGGCGCAGCACCGCCTTCCAGGCGGTCTCGTCGTTGGTGGCCTGGGCATATTCGAGCCAGCTCCTGAGCGCTACCGCGGGCTGGCGATTCCATTCCGCGACCTGCGCCAGGCGTTCGCGCCAGCGCTGCGCGCCGGGCTGGCGCCGCACGGCGGTCTCGGCGACGCGCTGGGCGTCGTCGAGCTTGCCGGCGGCCAGGAAGACCTGGAAGGCCAGTTCGTAGTCATCGGCGTTGAACGCGCGCTCGGCCGCGGGCGGGGCGCCGCTGTGCGCCACCGCAGGTGCGGCCGGCGCAGCCACTGCGGCAGGCTTGCCCGCGCCGGCGGAATCCGCCACTCGGCGCAGGTGCGGCATCGCGGCGTCGCCCATTGCGCGGCGCAGGGCCAGCCCGCGCGGACCGTCCAGGAAAATGACGCCCTGCGCGGCCCAGGGCTGGGCGGCGGCAACCCGGCGCACTTCGGCGCGTTGCAGCGATGCTCCCAGCGGGGCAGGCTGCATGCTCGGCGGCAGGCGCAGCAACCGCTGCGCATAGTGCGCCGCCTGCTCGGGCCGGTTGGCGGCCAGCGCCAGTTTGGTCAGGTAGCGCAGGACCTCGGCATTTTCCAGCAGCTTGCCGCCGTGTTGCTCGGCCTGCGCCAGCGCCTTGTCGAGTTCGTTGCCGGACTGCAGCGTCTTGAGCGCGGCCAGGAACAGCCGGCGCTGCTCGGTCGGATCGGTGGCGTGTGCCTGCGCGGCGAACAGCGCGTCGGCCGCTTGCTGGTAATCACCGCCAGCCAGCGCCGCCGATGCCGCCTGCGCACTCCACAGCTCGGCGCGGGCGGGATCGCTCTTGGCCAGCGCGCGGTAGAAATGCTGCGCCGGCTTGAGCGCGTTGATCGAGCGCGCGGCGGTCGCGAGCTCTTCCAGATCGGTACGCCCCCATTGCATCGGCAATGCCTGGTCGAGCAACCCGGCGAGCCGTTCGATGTACTGCTTGCGCTCCGGCGTGTCCGGCAACGCGGCAAACGCGCGCTGCTGCGTGATCTCGATACGGGTGCGCAGGATCTGGTTGGGTAGTTCGGCGTCGGCGGCGGCGCGCGCGCGCACTGGCCCTTGCCGGCTGGCGGCATGGCGCGCTTCCAGCCGGGCCAGCATGGCTTCGGCCTCGTCCAGGCGGCCGGTACGCGCATATTGCTCGGCCAGCACCGCCATGAAACCGTTGTCTTCCGGCGCGGCACGCCACCAGGCTTCCAGGTAGGCCATGCTCAGGCCGTCAACCGCGCGGCCTTCACCCAGCAGGCGTTCGCGCAAGGTTTCGCGCGGGAACATCAGCGCCAGGCCGATCCCCACCATGGCGGTGAAGGTCAGCACGAACGCTGGCTGCAACAACCGCTCGCGCTCAGGCGGYGCAGGTGATTTCGACGCTTTGCTTGGCATTGTCGGGATGGGAAACGGGTGTGGTATCGAAGCGCAGCGTGCCGCGCTCCCGCACGCCCTGCACCGGCTTGCCATCGATGGCAACCCGGCAGCGGTCCGCCCCTGCGAGACGGAAGAAAGGCTTGGTGTAGCCGCTGAACTCAAAACGGATCTGCTGTGCGCTGCCCTGGCCGGCGCGCTGCCAGTTCCGCACGAAGCCGCTGGCCTCGGCGACCTCGGGGCCGGCGGGCGCGGCGGCGCCGGGCCCGCGCATCACGATGCGCGAGGCGCCATCGGCCAGGTGCACGTAGACACCGCCGCCGGGCGCCGGCGAAGTGCCGGTCACGCCTTGCGAGGCCGCCACGTCGGTCACGCCCGCGCCGGTCCAGCGCACGTTGCGCAGATTGCCGTCGCCGCGCACGATCCACGCGCCGGGCTGCTTGCCGTCGCCGCCGGTTTCGCGCGCCACCGCCATGCCTTGCCAGTCGATCACCTTGCGCACGTAGTCGGTGGCATGCACCGGCAGCAGCGGTTGGCTCTGCACGTAGTCGTAGACCTTGCGCAGCGCCTTGAGCGAGGCTGCCTTGGTGCCCGAGTAATTGTGATAGTAGATGTTGACCGACTTGAAGCGGTACGGATGGTCGGTCAGCTCGTAGGTTTCAATCACGCGCTCGAAACCGTAGAACGGGCCATGCCAGAGATTGGTGTAGACGTTCTCGTTCTGGTTCGGGGCGAACACCTGGAAGGTGCCGTCGGCCTTGTTGATGCCAAGCGGGGAAATCGCGGTCCAGGTCGGGTTGCTGCGCGTGATCAGCGTATCGCCGCCGTTCATGTTGAGCACGCCGGCCTGGTCGGTCAGCCTGATCGCCTCGGCGGGTGGCTGGCAGTCGCCCGACCACAGCAGCATGCTGACGGGCTTGCCGGCGGGCGCGAGCGTACGGTTGATGTAGTCGATGGAGCCGCCGACCTCGCGCTTGAGGTCCATGGTGTAGCCCGGAATCGCCAGGTGGAAATCTGCGTCGCCTTCGGTGGCGTTCTCCGAATGCGCGCCACCGGGCACCGTGCGGCCCCACTCGAAGGGATGCGAGAAGGTGTGGCTGGCCACCTCCACATAGGGCTGCGCGAAGATCTTGCGTGCGATCGGCTCCAGCTGCGCGGTCAGCTTGGGATACATGCCATCGCTGGCCACTTCGCCCTGGATGATCGACATCGTCATCGGCAGGCGGTAGCGGTCCCAAATCTCGCGGAACAGCACTTCGCCGGAGAAGCCGCCGCCAGGGATCTCGGCGCGCGAGGCAAAACCGTCTCCGTCCACATGGATGGTCAGCAGGCGCCGGCCGTTCTCGGTGGTGACATCCGGTACCGGCATGTCGGGCAGACGCAGCGCTTCGCGCAGGAAAGCGAGCGGCTGGACGACCCAGCGGTCCTGGTCGTTGGCGCTTTGCCGCACGGCATAGGGGCCCAGCACATAGCCGCCCCAGGGAGTAATCGCGGCGGCGTCGTAGGTCAGCGTGCCCGAATTCAGGCGCAGCAGGGAGCGATAGCCAGGGCCATCGCCGACCTGCACGAGCGCCGCCTGGGTGCGGTCCGGCGCCACCGGCATCTCGAAGCCCATCATCGGGTCCTTGGATACCACATCCGCCTTGACGCCGACCTTGCCCTTGACCGGGTTGAGCTGCAGGCTCGAGGCGAGCGAGCCGTTCATGCGCGCGCCGAAGTCATTCAGGAACACCACCGGCACGCCCTGGTCGATATTGCGCTGTACCCAGCTGAAGAAGCGGCCGGGCTGATCGCGCACATTGCCGGCCATCCACACCACCACGCCCGCGTAGCGGTCCGGGCCGATCTCGGGCAGCGGTTGGCTGGCTTCGGCGAAGTCGACGCGATAGCCCAGGTAGTTCAGCGGCATGGAAACGAAGCGCACGCCGGCGGAGTCGTCGATCGACACGCCGGGCTCGCGGTCCTGCACCACCAGCACGCGGCGCGGCATCACCTCGATGCTGCCGATGCCAACCGTCTGCAGGCCAGGGTCGGCCACGTAGGGGATGATGTCCAGCGCGCGGATCCGCGCGGCGGTGTCGCGCGCGCACTTGCGGTCGGTGGGCGGGCAGTAGTCGATCGAGATCACCGGCAAGCGGTACTGCTCCCGGATCGTGCGGGCCTGGCCCAGCAGCCAGTTGCGGTCGGCCTCGCTGACTTCGGTGTAGCGCTTGCCCGCCTGGTCCCAGCCGCGGTAGAGCGACTCGAACGCGACCGCGTACGCCAGCTGGCTGACTTGCGGCAGGATCTCGAAGCCGCGATTGAAGATCAGCCTGGCGTCGGGATAGCGGGCCTTGATGGCGCGGATCACCGCCACCATGCCTGCTTCCTGGCGGGCACGTTCGGCATCGGTCTTGGCAACGAGCTGGTAGGAATCAAGCGTGTCGAGGAAGAAGCCGCGAAAGCCGCGCTGCCACAGCGGCGTGATGACCTTGTCCACATAGAAGGCAGGCCAGCCCTCGGCGGCCTGGTCGACCACGCGGGCGCCCCAGGCGTCGTTATTGCCGGTCAGCCAGGCCTTGGGGATGTCCTTCAGGTAGGGGCGCGAAGGATAGACCTCGCCAATGCTGACGTAGGAGAACCATTGCGTATTGGGCGTGGCGGCGGTGCGCGGGTCGAAGCCGCTGTCGGGTTCGACCACCGCGATATCGAAGGCTTGCAAGGAGTCCACCGGCGGCTTGCTGCCGTAGTGGAAGGCAATGTTGGGGGCGCGTACACCTGCGGGTGTCGCGGTCTGCGCCTGCGCCTGTGCCGGGCATAGCCAGGCAGCAATCACGGCCAGCAGCGCGCCAAGCCAGGCTCTTGTCATCGGCGTACCCCGGCTTGCTTGGCGCAAGCCAGCCACGCGGCGCATGACACCGTCCATTCGCAACAAATTCACTTGTTGGCCCCCTGTTTTCTTCATTTTTATGTCCCGCTCCGGAAGAGCTCGCTTTGCTTGCCTGCCAACGCGCTCTCGCGCCTGGTGCCGCGTGACGATGCATTCCGGGTATGGCTGTTCCCATCTACGGCTTCCCACGCTGCCCGAAATACCGGGCAGTCCCCCGCGGGATATTTATCAAAGTGCCTGATCAGGCACTATGGCGGGGGGGGAATTCTGAGGCATGCGGGTAAGCCTGCCTATAAGCATTTCGGACTAGGGATGAAGCACTCGGGCAAATGCGGGAAGGTGCAACAGTTGCCTGATAGTGCCGGATTCCTGGCTCCGACCGCTTCGATTGGCGCACTGACGGAATCCGCCAAGCCTGGCCGCTCCTGGGTGTTGCCAACGGCAGCACGCTTAGGCGGAGTCGCCGCGCCAGGGTGCCCACCGCGCCCGGTGAAGATTATTACAAAGTGGATATTTAGGGCATTTTTGGCATTTTCTGCAAAGAAAACATATCGCAGTACGTGCCGGAAATTCGGCGCTGACGAGTCAGCGGTGACCAATAGCCACGCGTCGCGCCGCCATGGCCAGGGCCGTAATACAACGCATACCGCCCGTCCGGCGCAACCGCCAAGGGAATCTTAGATCACGCGCCTCGGGGCCAATGTTAACAATTGTCACACGCGGTGAAAACAAGGCATTTGCGGCGCTTCGCTGTGTAGAATTTTTTCAAACAGAAGAACATATTCACCTCGGCAAGACCACACCGGACATGCGCCGGCGGCACGCCGCATTCGGGAATGTCGCAACCCAGCCAGGGCGCACAGACGGGCTCCACGCAACACGCGCGAACCCACCTTCGAAGGCAAACTCCGGCGCATCGACCGCGCGCCGAACTCGATGGGGATTCTCATGCAGTCAGATGAGGGCACTGCCGTGATGGCATTGCTTGTCCTGTTCACCGCCACGCAATGCATCCTCGCGGCCCTGATGATGGCCCTGCGCCAGAGCGCGGCCGGCCGCGCCTGGGGTGCGGGACAGGTGTTCGCCTGCGCCGCGGGCCTGCTGGTCATCGATGCCCGCGGCGGGCCTGCCTGGTTCCTGCTGCTGGCGCCGCTGTTTGGCGTGGCCGCCCAGCTGCTGATCCATCGCGGCGTGTTGCTGGCCGATGGCCGCCAATCGGCGGACTCCCGCCCGCTCACTGCCGGTGCGCTCGCCATCGTCGCCGTGCTCGCTGCCGCCGCGCTGGGCAACGGCAGCCGCCTGGCCGAAATCACTGGCTACGCGGTGGCTGCCGTCACCGCCTGCTTCACGCTCGCTTACCTGTTGCAACGGCCGCAAGCACTGACCCGCCGCAGCCGTCCGCTGGTGCTGACGGCGTGCGGCCTGCAATGGCTGGCGCAGTGCTGCGGCCTGTATGCGGTACTCAAGGCGGGCGCCCCGGCGTCCAGCCTGGATGCCGAGGTCCTGTTCCAGCTGCGCCTGCTGCCTGCCTTCGTGGCAATCCTCGCCGGCCTGGCTGGCTTTACGCTAATGACCATGGAGGGGATGCTGGCCGAACAGGAAAAGCAGGCGCGCCTCGATCCGTTGACCGGGCTGTTGAACCGCGGCGCCATGGATGACGCCGCCCGGGTGCTGTCCGCCGAATTCACGCGCCGCGGTCATCCGCTGAGCTGCCTGGTGATCGACATCGATCGCTTCAAGCACATCAATGACAGCAGCGGACACCGGGCGGGCGACCGCATCCTGCAGCAGATCGGCAAGGTCCTGAAGGAAACGCACCGCGCCACGGACCTGGCGGGCCGTTATGGCGGGGAAGAATTCTGCGTGCTTTGCCCGCATACCACCGAAGCCGATGCCATCCTGCTGGCCAACCGCATCCTGCGAGGCATCCGCGCCATCGCGTTGCCGCACGAGCTTGGCGGATTCGCCAGCGCCAGCATCGGCGTGGCGCAGATCCGCGACGGCCAGGGCGGCGGGACAGCCACCTGGGACAAGCTCTTTGGTGGCGCCGACCGCGCGCTGTATGAGGCCAAGCGGCGCGGCCGCAGCCGCGTCGTCCTCGCCTCGGAACTGGAATCGCTGCCCGCGCGCGAACTCTGCCTGCCTGCGCAAACCGAAGCCTGCCACTGAGCGCCGGGCAGCCGCGCGCCCGCCAGCGCTTGCCCGTGCCGATATGACGGGAAAATCGCATCGCCATCCGCTGCCCGGCTAGAATCCCCCAGCGCATGCTAGTCCGGACGCACTCGCGAGTCCGGTTAGAAAACATCCCTGGAGATTCCGAATGAAGGTCGACAACATCCTGCAGACCATTGGCAATACGCCGCATATCCGCGTCCAGCGGCTCTTTGGCGATACGCATCAGGTCTGGATCAAGTCCGAGCGCTCCAACCCCGGAGGTTCCATCAAGGACCGGATCGCCCTGTCGATGGTCGAGGCAGCCGAGCAGTCCGGCCTGCTCAAGCCCGGCGGCACCATCATCGAGCCCACCTCGGGCAATACCGGGATCGGCCTGGCCATGGTGGCCGCGGTCAAGGGCTACAAGCTGGTGCTGGTGATGCCTGACAGCATGTCGGTGGAACGCCGCCGCCTGATGCTGGCCTACGGCGCCACCTTCGACCTGACCCCGCGCGAAAAAGGCATGAAGGGCGCGATCGCCCGTGCCGAGGAACTGGTGGCGGCCACGCCCGGCGCATGGATGCCGCAGCAGTTCGAGAATCCCGCCAATATCGAAGCACATGTCCGGGCCACTGCGCTGGAGATCCTGGCGGACTTCCCGCAGGGCATCGACGCCCTGATTACCGGCGTGGGCACGGGCGGCCATATCACCGGCTGCGCCCGCGTACTGAAACAGAAGTGGCCCGCGCTGAAGGTATTCGCGGTCGAGCCCGTGGCCTCGCCGGTCATTTCCGGCGGCGCGCCCGCACCGCACCCGATCCAGGGCATCGGCGCCGGCTTCATCCCCAGGAACCTGGATACCGAACTGCTGGACGGCGTCATCCAGGTCGACGCCGAGCCGGCACGCGAGATGGCGCGCCGCGCCGCACGCGAAGAGGGCATGCTGGTGGGTATCTCGTCCGGCGCCACCCTTGCCGCCATTGCCCAGAAACTGCCYGACCTGCCGGCCGGTGCCACCGTGCTGGGCTTCAATTACGACACCGGCGAGCGCTATCTCACTGTGGAAGGCTTCCTGCCAGCATAAGGCCGCGTGCCGCCGGGGGATTCTCTTCAGGCAGCGCGGCCCGCGGTGAACCATACTGGAGATTGACAGGTGCCGGCGCAAGAGCGCGCCGGCTGCCGATTTTGCCGATCTGGCGCACCACAGGTCCCGCTGCCCCGCGCGGCGGGGCCCGGTAAAGCGTTGACACAAGGAGTTGAGATGAGCATCCCAAGTTATGAAGTCGCACGACTGGCATCCCTGGCGGTGCGTCTTGCGCTATCGTCCGGTCTGTCGCATGAAGAGATGCAGGCTGCGCTCAGCCTCGCGGCCACCATGATCGAGCAAGACGAAGGCGCCACGCCCGAAAGCACGGCAGCGACAACGGTGCCGCACGTCAAGGTGACACGCACGATCCATTGAAGCCATCTGGCCGGGGCCCTTGCCCTGCCCCGCCACGCACCCATCGGCATGCGGCCCCTGAGCCGCCTGGCCTCAGTTCAGCAGCCCCGCCCAGTACAGTTCCGCCGCGGCCAGCACGGTCCGCATCTGCGTCGTATGCGCCAGGCGGAAGGCGTCACCATAGATGGTCTGGTCCGGGAATTCGGTGACCAGGGTGAAGGGCACGGTTGAACGATGATCCTCGACGATCATGCAGGGAATCCCGTTAAGCACCGGGAATGGCACCTCGCCGGCATGGCCGCCCCAGGTGGCGAGTTGCCGGGCGTTGAATCCGGCCAGTTCCGGCGAGGCCGCGAGTTGCGCAGTCAGCGCCTGCATGAATGCCGTGCCGTCGCGCCCCGCGTGGTGGCGCAGGATCAGGAAGAAGCCCTTGGGAATGGTCCAGGTCTCGAAGCCCGGCGGCACATAGCCGGTAAGCGGGCGCGTCCATTCGTGGGCGGGATAGCCATGCAGGCTCATGTGCAGCCCCGCGCCGGTACGCTCGATCGCCTCCAGGCGCGCCGCCTTCTCCCCGAACGGCGGCGCCGTGCGTGCCTCGAGGTCGTCGCCTAATGCCGTGTAGCGCGCGGCATGCGACATATGGCGGGGGTTGTCCTCGCGCAAATGCACATGCAAGGCCGCACCGTCGGGATTTTCCAGCGCGATCAGGGCGAAGTGCGCATGCGGGCGCTGCTTCAGCGCGTGTGCCGCGCGCAGCGCACCCACCACGCCAGAGGTTTCGTTGGCATGCTGACCACCGGAAATCACCAGCCCCGGCAGCGAGCCTTCGATGTGGGTGGCGTGGACCACGCGCCCCTGCGTGGACAGGACGCTGAAGCGCTTGCCGCCAAGCGCTTGCATCTCGACGGCGGCTTCATCCGGCGTCAGCGGCCGGGAGAGCCCGGCGAGCGCGTCGGCGGAAAGCGCCGTCCCGGCAGCGTCGGCGGCCACTACGCGCGGATGCGGCAGCAATTCCACGCGCACCCGTGTAGCGCCATCGGTGCCATCCGCGCTGCGCACGTCCGGCACGATCTGGCCGGGTTGCAAGGTACGATCGCCGCGCGGCAAGCCGGCGCGATCCTGGAAGAACTCCAGGATGGAGAAATACAGGTCTTCGTGCAGGGCTTCGCGCGTACTGATGCACTCGTCCTGACAGGACAGCCGGCGCTCGATGCCGCCTGTGCCGATGCCAATGCGCAGGACATCGAAACAGGGCGCCTGCACCCCCCAGCCATGGCTGCGGATCGCGTTCATGGCGGCGGCGAATGCCAGTTCGAACTCGGTCGCCAGCGGCCCATCCTCCAGGCAGGTGTCACCCTGCCACACACGCAGCCACCCGCACGGCGCGCCCGACGCCGCTAGCGGCACGAATACGCGATGGGCGATGCCGCCATCGAGCTGGACGGCATAGTGCCCCGGGTCGTCGCCCTCGTCCAGGCGCAGCCTGCCCCCAGGCAGCATGCCGGCGAGCGGATAGGCTTCCAGCCGGAAACGCTGTGCCGTTGTTGCCGCCGTTGCCGTCGTGGCGGCAGGCAGGCGCACGGCGATGTCGCGCGCGCCGGCAAGCGGGCCGTGATCGGTTTCCAGGCCCAGTTCATCGAGGAAGAAATGCAGCAGCGGCTTGTAGGCGCTGCGGATGACCGCCGCCACACCCGCTGCGGCCAGGCGATGCTCTGCGGCGCGGCGCGCGGCGGCATCCTCGAACACCCAGGCTTCCACGCGCGTGCCGGGCAGGGAGGCAAGGCGCTCAGTCAGGCCATCCAGAGTGCGTGAAATGGAGGTATCGAGCAGGATCGTCATGGCTGGCCTTGGCGCCGCGCGCGGCGGACTGGGAATCGGATCCGGCATTATAGGCAGGCTCCCGATCCTGCGTGCGGCCACACCCAGGCCCGCTGGCTGCCGCGCCGGGCAGCACCTTCCGCAGCCTCGGCCGGGCCAGTTCCAGCAGCAGGTCGAGGCGGGCCAGGCGATCGTCTTCACCGCCTTCATCGCCCTCGCCGCCCTCTCCGCCAGCCTTCGGTCCGCCCCTGAACAGCGTGCAGGCCTCGGCAAGTACGCGCTGCTGCAGCGCGCTGTCCAGCAGGATCAGTCGCGGCCTGGCGCGAGAGCAGGCGGCAGACACGTCGACGGCGAGACAGTGCCCGTGCCGGGCCTGCAGCGGATCCAGCCACATCATCTCGTTGCGCTCCAGCCCGAACGCCTGCGCCAGCCGCACCCGCATGCCCATGAGCCGCAGGGGGCCGCTCAGGGGCATGCGCATGACGTAGCGCGCCGCCTGGTCCCACTGGCGCTGCGAGGCGGGGCGTGCGGGTTCGATCAGGCGGCGCAGCATGTCATCGGCCTGAGTCACGCCATTGCGTCCGCTCAGCCATAGCCAGGCACTGGCTTCCAGCCGGCTGGCCAGGTCCACGCCGCGCCTGCGCCACAAGCGCCGGCCTAGCTGGTATTGGGCCTCGGCATGGCCAAGCGCCGCGGCCTTGCCAAGCGCCTCGTCTGCAAGCCCCACGCTGTAGCGCGTGAAGTGGCGGTTGCGGTAGAGGCAGGCCAGCGCATAGCTTGCTTCGGCATGTCCCTGCGCCGCGGCACGCGACAGCCAGCGTTGGGCCTCGGTATGGCTGGCCTTGCCAATGCGGTCACCGGCGTCGAGCGTGGCGCCCTGGCGATCCATCTGGCCATGCCAGAGCCCCAGCCGGAACTGGGCCTCGGCCGAACCGGTGCGCGCCGCGCGTTCGAGCAGCTGGCGCCCGAACCGGATCACGTCGGGATGCCTGTCGGCATGGTCAAGCAGCGCCTCGGCCTGCGCCAGCATGCCAGGCGGATCGGCCGCCTCGGTGCCGCCAGCGGCTGGCCCGGCTCCGCCGGCCGGCGGGACCGCCGCGAGCCGCGCCAGCCGCGCCAGTTCGTCCGCATGCGTTGGCTGGGCAGGCTGCGCCCGCAGCCATGCCAACAGCCTGAAAGCCGCCTCGGCATGACCCTCGTCGGCAAGCTCGCGCAACCATGCCAGCGCCAGCGCGCGATCGGATTGCGGCCGGGCGTCCGGAGCCAGCGCCCATTGCGCGTAGCGCCAACGTGCCACGCTCGAACCGGCCCGGCCGCCTTCCGCGTAGCAGGCCAGCGCCAGATCGGCTTGCACTGAGCGGCGCGCCACGTCCAGCGCGATGTCTTCCCAGATCATCCGCCGCACCCAGGCCGCGCCGCCCTGCTCCGCACGCGCCAGCCAGAACAAAGCGCTGTGCTGGTTCGCGGCGGCACCGTCATGCCCATAGAGATAGGCCTTGCCAAGCGCGATCTGCGCGGCGACATCGCCGCATCGGGCTCGCTGCATGGCGGCGAGGAAAGGGCGAGACGCCATGGCGCGGCAAACCTCCTGCAAGGTTGAGTTGGATTGGATCGAGCCAGGTAACAGGCCAGGGGGAAAGAGACCACCGCGCGGCGCGTTGCTGTTCTTGCGGAAAGGCATGGCGAACGGCTGGRAGTGGCTCCGGCTGATGTTATGGCAATCGCCTATTCACAACATCTTTATATTGGAACTAAAAAAATACAATAAATTGAAAAAACGAATTTACAACCAAATTGAACTAGGATTACTTTCCATTAAAAATCATTTACATCAACATAAATTCAAATCAAGCCTTTGATTTAAAAGAAGAAATAATTAGTCAAAAACAAGTTTCCTAATTACAACACCAACCGAGCATCCGCTTCTTATCCCCGCGCATCGCCTCACATAATTCCTCTCGAACGGTGGACGTTCCCCGATTAACTCATCAAGGAAAACCCATGAAAATCAAGCTGTTCGCAGTCGCCGCAGCCACCCTCTTCGCCGCCAGCGCCCAGGCGCAATCGAGCGTGACGCTGTATGGCGTGGTAGACGTCGGCATCGAGTACCTTTCCAATGCCAATGGCGCCACCAAGGCAAATAACAGCAATAGCCGCGTGGCCATGCAGTCGGGCAATATGTCCGGCTCGCGCTGGGGCCTGCGCGGCGTGGAAGACCTGGGCGGCGGGTTGAAGGCGCTGTTCCAGCTGGAAAGCGGCTTCTCCGTCGACGACGGCGCCGGCAGCACGGATGGTTTGTTCAACCGGGCTGCAACGGTTGGCCTGCAAGGCCAGTTCGGCACGCTGACCCTGGGCCGCCAGACTACGCCGATGTATGACTTCGGCCTGCGCTATGACCCGATGTCCATCTCGGCGCGCTACTCGGTTACCTCGCTCGACGCCGGCTTCATGAGCCGCGCCAACAACTCGGTGAAGTACGTGGGCAATTTCAACGGCGTCACCGCCGCCGCCATGTACAGCTTTGCCTACGATGGCAAGGAAACCGCCGGCCAGGGCGGCAAGAACCGCGAGTACGGCGCCAGCCTGGCCTACGCCAGCGGCCCGTTCGATGTGGGTGTCATGTACGAGCAGCGCAATACCACGCTGTCCAATAGCGATGAAATCAACGCGCGCAGCGCCTCGATCGCCGGTGGATATGCCTTCGGCCCGGCCAAGGCCTTCCTGGGCTATCGCTATGCGCGCGGCGGCAACTGGGTGGTGGGAAACAGCGAGGGCCAAATCACCACCTCCACGGCCAAGGTCAGCTCCAACCTGATGTGGGCCGGCATGGCTTACAACGTGACGCCGGCCCTGAAGCTCACCGGCGCCGCCTACTATGAAGACGCCCGCCGCGTCTCGGCAGATCCGTGGCTGTTCGTGGTGTCGAGCGACTATTCGCTGTCCAAGCGCACCGACGTCTACCTGAACCTGGCCTACGCCCGCAACCGTGACGGTTCCGGACTGGGCCTGAACGGTAAGAGTGGCCCCCTGACCGGCGTTGCCGTCACCAATACGAAGGCCGACGCCAACCCGGGCAACAGGAACCAGTTCGGCGCCGTGGCCGGCGTTCGCCATATCTTCTGATGGTGGCCGTCCCGCAGTAAGTCTGAAAGCGTGCTGATGGCCGACCGGCACCCGTTGCGTGCCGGCAAGGCATGCGCGCTCCTGTTTCGTGATGCCCTCGCACATCAACGCTTCCGCCAATCGCCCGGATCAACTGGCTTGCGGCAAGCGCGGCGTGGCGTCGCCGGGCCGTCCCAGCTTCCTGGCAACCCGGTGCTTGAAGGTGGCCACGGTCTTTGGCGAAATCCCCAGCCGCGTCGCTATTTCCAGGTTGTCGTACCCATCAGACAGCAACTGGTGCACGCGCGACTCGCGCGGTGTGAGCCGCGTGGCATTGGCCGCGGCTTCGCCATCGAGGCCCGCGTTGCAGATGGATTCGGGAAAGACGGCATACCCCTGCTGCACCATATCGAGTGCCGCCGCCAGCAAGTGAAAGGGATGCGACTTGCTCACATAGGCACTCGCGCCAGCCCAGCGCGCCAGTTGCGCATCGCGTTCGGGATCGCCGCCCGACAGCACCACGATCCGGGTCGGCGGCTCCATCGCGCGAACGCGGCGCACCACTTCCAGCCCGTCCAGGCCTGGCAGGTTGATATCGACCACTGCCAGCGCTGGACGCAATTGCCGTAGCACGTTCAGCCCCTCCACCCCGTCCGCCGCGACGGCCACCAGCGCGTATCGGCCGTGCCTGTGCAAGTTGGCGCGGATCGACTCGAGGATAAACGGATGGTCGTCCACAGCCACCACGGATAACGGTTCTTCCACTTCGACTTGGTCCATATCAGCCCCTGTTAGCTAGCGTGCGATTTTGGCTGAAACTCTCCCGAACAGGCTCTAGGAATTTTCTGCTATGAGGCGTGAATTATCTCAATGCATCGACGAAACCAAGCGAACTCTCAAGGTAACCGGGATGAGCCATGGCGAGGCTGGTGCACTTTTGTCCCGTGCACATTTCCTTACAACCCGGACACACACCCGCGTCACTGGGGCGCTAAGCTGCCCCCTTGTGCAAGCCGTGTCTTGCCTAGCCAAGGAAAGTAAGCATGAGCCGCTCCCGTCCGAAGTTACTGCCACTGCCCGCCACGCTGCCATGCGCCACCAGCATCACGCCACGCATATCGAACGTGGCGGCCGCGCGGCAGTCCCGGTGAAGTGGTCGACCATCGCGCTGGTGGTGCTTGGCTGGCTTGGCGCCTGCACCGGCATCGGATGGTTGCTGATGGCGTGGTCCGGCCTGGCCGGGCAGTGAGTTTCCGACGCCCGGAAACATACCTCGCGCCACCGGCCCATCCTCCCTCCGGTCCCAAGGGCCATCATCAACGCGCCATTTGGTAACGGCGTATTTCAGCCGCGCCACGGAATCCCGCTGCGCCCCCAATCCAAACCGCCCCATTCCCAAGGCAAGGAGAGACCATGTACGATCGCGCCGCCCTGCCGCGACAGATCCACCGCGCCATCACCGCCGGTGTCACGCAAGACACGCCCGCGCCACGCACCAAACCTGCTTGCCACGCCGGCGCCAAGCGGGCAACCGCCGATCTCCTGATGTCCGATATCGGTCCGCTGAAACTGTGCCGGCATTGTGGCGAGCACTGGCCCGCCGACGGCGAGTTCTTCGCGCGCGATGCGCGGCGCCAGGATGGCCTTGAACACGTCTGCAAGGCTTGCCGCAAAGAGCAGCGACTGGTTCGCTGACGGCCCCCGGCCTGAAGCGTGCCGCAAGCGCCACCATCGACGCTCGCATGTATGGAATGTGAAGGCTATCTCGCCCTGGCGACGTGCCTGCCGGTACTCCCCCGCGCAGGAACCGATCTCACAATCCCGGCTTATTTCAGGCAAACAACCTAGGGTTATCCCTCGTTTCCGCAGGATATTCCACCTGGCGTGGCGACAAACCTGGATGTTCGTTTTGTCCTGTTGATGGTTCGTTCCGTCTATTCCCTCCCGTGCCCGGCGCCGTTATTGTTGCGTTCAACAACAATCTGCTTACCGCACCAGGAGACACGCGATGCGTACACAAGTCGCCATCATCGGCGCCGGCCCCTCGGGCCTGCTGCTGGGGCAATTGCTCGCCAAGGCCGGCATCGATGCGGTCATCATCGAACAGCGCAGCCCCGACTACATCCTCGGCCGTATCCGCGCCGGCATCCTTGAAAGCGTGACCGCCGATGCGCTCGAACGCGCCGGCGTGGCGCAGCGCCTGCATCACGACGGCCTGGTTCACCACGGCATCGAACTGTCTTACGGCGGCGCGCGCCACCGCATCGACTTCCAGGCACTGATCGGCCGTTCCGTGACCGTCTACGGACAGACCGAGGTCACCCGCGACCTGATGGCCGCGCGCGAAGCCGGCAACGCCGTCACCATCTATGACGCCGAAGACGTGAGCGTGCACGATTTCGATACGGCCACGCCCATCGTGCGCTATCGCAAGGACGGCCAACCGCAGGAACTGCGCTGCGATTTCATTGCCGGCTGCGACGGCTTTCATGGCGTCACGCGGCGCAGCGTGCCGGCGCCGTCCAAGCGCATCTTCGAGCGGGTCTATCCCTTCGGCTGGCTCGGCGTGCTCACCGATACGCCGCCGGTAGCGGATGAACTGATCTATGCCAGCCACGAGCGCGGCTTCGCGCTATGCAGCATGCGCTCGCTCACGCGCAGCCGCTATTACGTCCAGGTGGCCGCTGACGAACGGGTCGAGGACTGGTCCGACCAACGTTTCTGGGACGAACTGCGCAGCCGGCTGGACGCGCCCGCCGCCGAAACGCTGGCGACCGGCGCGAGCATCGAGAAGAGCATCGCGCCGCTGCGCAGTTTCGTGTGCGAACCGATGCGCTTCGGCAACCTGTTCCTGGCTGGCGACGCCGCGCATATCGTGCCGCCCACCGGCGCCAAGGGCCTGAACCTGGCCGCCAGCGATGTGCTTTACCTGGCCGACGGCCTGATCGCACGCTACCTGCACGACGATGCCAGCGAGCTTGACGCTTACTCGCAGAAATGCCTGCGCCGGGTATGGAAGGCGGAGCGCTTCTCATGGTGGATGACATCGCTGCTGCACCGCTTCCCCGATGCCGACGACTTCGCGCTGCGCATCCAGCAAGCCGAACTGGACTACCTGACCGGCTCGCACGCCGCGCAGATGTCACTGGCCGAGAACTACGTCGGCCTGCCTTACTGAAGCCTCGCGCCAGGCCTTCAGCAATACCGAGAGTCCGCCGCCAACGAGCGGCCTAGCAGGAGACCCGCATCATGACGCCCCCGAACAGCGGCCAGCCGGCCGCCACCCACGACCCTGCGCGCCTGCCGGGCGCCAGCATCGACGTCCAGCAGTTCATCGACAACCAGCCGTTCTCGCGCTTCCAGTGGATCATCCTGATCCTGTGCTTCCTGATTGTCGCCGCCGACGGCTTCGATACCGCGGCGATCGGCTTCATCGCGCCGGTGCTGGCCAAGGAATGGGGCGTCAGCCGCGCCCATCTCGGGCCGGTGATGAGCGCCGCCCTCTTCGGCCTGGCCGCGGGCGCCCTGGTGGCCGGGCCGCTGGCCGACCGCCTTGGCCGCAAGAGCGTGCTGGTGGGCTCGGTGCTGTGCTTCGGCGGCTGGAGCGTGGTCTCGGCCTTCTCGACTTCGCTCGAAGCGCTCACGGCGCTACGCTTCCTGACCGGCCTCGGCCTCGGTGCGGCCATGCCCAACGCGGTCACGCTGATGTCGGAGTACGCGCCCACGCGACGCCGCTCACTGGCGGTCAACGCCATGTTCTGCGGCTTCACGCTGGGCTCATCGGCCGGGGGCTTTGCCGCGGCCTGGCTGATTCCCCACTACGGCTGGCATTCCGTGCTGCTGGTTGGCGGTATCGCGCCGCTGGCGCTGGCCGTGCTGCTGGTCTTCTGCCTGCCGGAATCGGTGCGGTTCATGGTGGCGCGCAAGGCGCCGGCCGCGCGCATCGCCGCCGCGCTGTCGAGAATCCGCCCCGGTGCGCTGCGCGGCGACGAACGCTTCCATGTCCAGGAGGCCGCACCCGCGGATGCCGCGCCCTCGGCAACGTCATCGCTGCGCGCCATCCTGATGCCACGGTTTCTCTCCGGCACCGTGCTGCTATGGACCACGTACTTCATGGGCTTGCTGATCTTCTACCTGTTGACGAGCTGGCTGCCGACGCTGTTCGCCGACGCCGGCTACCCGATCGAGAAGGCCGCGCTCATCACCGCGCTGTTCCCGCTGGGCGGTGGCATCGGTACCCTGACGGTAGGCTGGCTGATGGACCGCGGCCATCCCTGGCGCATTGTCGCCGGCACCTATGCGCTGACGGGCGCGCTGGTCTATGCGGTAGGCCACGGTGCCGGCGATCTCTTCCTGCTGGGCGTGCTGGTGTTCGCCGCGGGTACCTGCATGAACGGCGCGCAATCTTCCATGCCCACGCTGGCCGCCGGCTTCTATCCCACGCAATGCCGGGCCACCGGCGTGGCCTGGATGCTCGGCATCGGCCGCTTTGGCGGCATCGTCGGCGCGCTGCTGGGCGCGCAGATCCTGGGCCTGGGATGGAGCTTTGGGAAGATCTTCGGTCTGCTCTCGCTGCCGGCCTTCGTTGCTACCGCCGCGTTGCTGATCGCCTCGGCGCGGCCGGGGACAGCGGCGCGCCAGGCCTTTGGCCAGCACGACGCCGCGCATTGACGACACGCGCATCGCCGGCGAGATGCGGGCACGCGGCGTGCGCAAGCACTGATCGGGGCCGCATTTTCGCCGGACGCGACCTGATGGATATCTGAAGGCCGAGGCGGCATGGCCCGGTGCACCGCCCGGTCGTCCATGCCTGCAATCCACCGATTCCCCACATCACCGCATCGCGTCCATCCATCATCAGGATGAGCACAGCGGCGCGATTGGTTCGCTGTCCCACACAGCATGTGTGGCCGCAGGCAGGAAACAGCACCGCCCGCTTTGCCTGCGGCACTGCCGCGGCCTAACATGCAAGGAAAGCTAAGCCCGGTTACAGGGCCGATGTACCAGAGAGAAATCGTGGTAAGGCGGGGACACCTTGGCGAATTACCTGGAAGAGTACTGCGCACGGATCAGGCGCGGGTCGGCGACGGCTGTCATCGACAAACCGGTGCTGGTTGATCGCGACGGCATCTACACGATGTCCTACGTGCCATTCGAACACAGTCATGCGAACGCGCGGCTGGTGTTGGTGAGCACCACACCGGGACACACGCACGTCACGCTGGCAGCCGAACTGACCGAGAGCCTGATGCAACGGCATGCGCCCGGACGCACCATCCAGCGCGAGAACAAGCGCCAGGTGGAGCTGGGGGGGCGGCTGGTGCGGCCCAACCTGATTCGCATGCTGGATCATTTCCGCATCGCGCAGCTGATCGGCCTGCCCGGCGCGGCGGCGCTCTGGGACAAAGGCTTCGAGCAGTTGCAGCCGCTGGCATTGCTGCCGTATGCCACCACCCGGCGCGGCCTCGCCTTCGATGGCGACCTGGAGGAACTGATGGCCGTGCCGATGCTGCGCACGGTGTTCGAGGCAATCTTCCTCGGCGCGCTTGCGCATACCCATGACGAGGCACTCTTCGTCGCGCTGGGGCGCACGGCGTGGGCCGCGCTGGGCCATGCGGCCGATCGCGGCCTGCTGCAGCGATGGCAGTTGCTGGGCATGATGCCCGTGCCCGCCCGCGCGGGCAGCATGGTGAAGTATTTTCTGCGGGAGGTCGCCGCCGGCGAACTTTCGCCGCGAGATCCCGTGCGCCACCGCACCGTCTGGCTCGACGCCGCGCATGCCGAACTGATGGCGGCAGTGCGCAGGCAAGGCCGGCGAGACTCGGAGTCGGGCCTGCCGGGCATGGCGGATACCTGCCTGGAGGCATGACGCCGCGGCGCCACTCCTCTCCCACCGCGGATTGATATGCCGAAGACAGCACCCCACCTCGGTGGGGTTCATCTGGCACTTTTGGCCGCCGATAGCCTTCAGTGAGGGAATTGCCTCCCTCACCATTCCCGATCGGCGGCCCCTTGTGGCCGCCTCTTTTTTTGCGCGCGCCCTCAAGCCCGCAGATGCCAGGCCCGCAGGTAGTGCAGCAGGTCCAGGCCATGCGTCCCGTGGAACCACACATGGCGCGACAGCGCCAGCGCGCCGATCCACGAGGCGGCCACCACCATCAGGTCGCAGCGGCCACTCTTCCACCAGTTCAGCGAGTGCCGTCCCAGAATCCACGGCACGCCAAGCGGATTCGGCCAGTCGGCCAGCAAGTGCATCAGGCCGCCGCAGGCAAAGCCAAACGCCGGCGCAGCCAGCCAGTGCAAGCCCAGCGAGCGATGCGCCACCGCCAGCAGGGCCAGCCAGGCGATGCCCCAATGCGTCCAGGTGCGATGAGTGATCCACAAGCGGCGGGATTTTGACCACCAGGCCACCTCCAGCCAGTCGGGCGCACCGCCGCCGGCCACGCCCGCCAGGAAGGCAAGCCCGGCGGCGAAATGGAAGGTGCCGCCGGCGCCTGCCCTGGTCACCACCGCGGCGGCGATCAGGCCGGCCGCCCATCCGGTGGCATGGTGTGCTTTGCTGGAAGCCATTGTCGTGCGCTCTGCGGTCGTCGTGAAATCGAGGGCCGCAATGGTGGCAGATCGGGCTGCAAAAGGACAGCGTTGACGGGCCGCATCGTCAAGGCCGTGGGCCAGCCTTGCGTGCAACCGCGACGCACACTAAGTTGGAAGCAGCCTGCGGCTACCCTGCCGCTGCCCCCTGGGAACGATCATGAGACGGTACATTGCCCGGCAAGCCCGCGTCATCCTGCCGGCGATCCCGCTGCTGGCGGCGGCCCTGTGGCTGGCGCCGGCAGTCCACGGCCAGCCGGCGGAAACCGGCCCCCTCACCATTGGCGGTTCGCTGGTGGTGGAAGGACCGCTCACCGTGCATGGCTCGCTTACCGTGGACGGCAGCATCCTTGCGCACGGCCCGCTGAGCGCGGCGTGGTTTGCCACCCTGCCGCCAACCTATGCGCCGCCGCCGGGGGCTGGCCGGCAAAAGGTCTTTCATGGCCCGCTCACCGTGCACGGGCCGCTGGTGGTGCAAGGCAACGTACAGGTCAACGGGCCCGTGAACATCGACGGGCCGCTAAGCGCGGGCGGCAGCATCGACGCAGATGGCCCCATGCGCGAGCGGCGGCGCGGCCGCTGAGGCACGCAGTAGGGCTCAGGCGGAGCGGGGCAACGCCGGCGGACGCGGGACCATCATGGCGAGCGCCGCGCCGCCGACGATCAGCGCCGCCGCGCACGCCAGGGTCCACGTCAGCATGGCAAATCCGAACCACACCAGCAGCAGCGTAGCCACCAGGGGCGTGCCGTAGGAAAGTACCCCCAGCAGTGCCAGGCGGCCATGTTTGGTGCCGTGGTCCCATGCCACGAAGGCGATGCCGGTGGGCCCCGCGCCAAGCAGCAGCACCGCCAGCCATTCGCCGGCATCCGGCATCACCGTGGTTTCCAGCGCGAAGTGGCACAAGGCACCGCACAAGGCCACCGCGCCGCACACGCTCACCATCGTGGTGCTAGGCACCTCGCCATGGCGCCGGTTGGCCACCGAGTATCCCGACCAGATCAACGCGCACGGCAGCGCCGCCAGGTAGCCCAGCACCACGGCGGCCTGCCCGCCCGCCGGCGACGACGAAGGCGACCCCTGGGGGGCGCCGCCGACGATCAGCAAGGTGCCCAGGAAGCCCAGCACCGCTGCGGCGATCTGCCGCCTGCCCAGGCTGCCGCCGGGGGCCAGCGCGGAGAACAGCACCATCAGCAGCGGCCAGAGATAGGCGAGCAGGCCAGCCTCGGCTGGCGGGATCACCGCGAAGGCGTAAAAGTACAGCGCGTGATAGAGAAAGATGGCGCCGAAGGCGAGCAGCCATGCCCGCCCCCGGCTGTCCGGTTGCCGGCCGGCTGGCGCGGCACGCGTTGGCAGCACCAGCCATGGCAGGCCCATCAGGAACGCCACGCCGAAGCTCAGTGCCAGCAACTCGAATGGCGGCAGGCGGCGGGCCTGGGCGGTCAGCAGCGGCAGCGTTGCCCACAGCAACAGGGCGAAGGCGCCAATCGCAGTCGGGCTGATCATGCGCCTGCCCGGGGAAGGGCTGGCAGGCTGGGAGCGGGTCGGCATGGCAGTGGCATATCCTGGTTCGGCGCGGGGACATGCCCCGCATGCCCTGCATCCTGGCAGTGGCTTTGCCGCCAGTCTTGGCAAAAACGGCTGTTCCGGCGCGGCGCGGCCTATCCCCCTTCCCATATTCGCCAAAGGGCGCTACAATCGCGCCCCTCGCGACACGAAATTCACATGACGTAGCGAGCAAGTCTAAGTCCCCTTCGTCTAGAGGCCTAGGACATCACCCTTTCACGGTGAGTACAGGGGTTCGAATCCCCTAGGGGACGCCAGTTCAGAGAGCACGCCATATAGGCGGTCTCTTACAAGAGCGTCGGAAATCGCTCTAAGCGATTTCCACAGCCACTGCGGAGTGGTAGTTCAGTTGGTTAGAATACCGGCCTGTCACGCCGGGGGTCGCGGGTTCGAGTCCCGTCCACTCCGCCAGCATTGCCTGAATACCGCGCGAAGATCGCGCTGCCAGGAAAAATATAGCCCGCCATCAAGGTGGGCTATTTTTTTGCCTTCAATCATCCCCACCGTTATCTCGGCAGCCTCCTGCCAACTTGCTGGCAAACGTGCGCCAGCTATGCGCCACCGCCGTCCGCGGCCCCTGAGCTATCGATCGCGCGCACGATGATCTCCAGGGTGTCATCCAGGTGATGGATGGTCTGCCGCTTGGCGGTTTCGGCATCGCGTTGCCTGTACTGGGACAGGATTTCCGCATGCTCGGCATTACTCTGCGCGATGTGCTCCGGGCTCATGTAGAGCGACAGCGAGATGTACGGCGCCGCCGAATCGCGCAGCGTCTTGACCAGGTGGGCCAGCCTGCTTTGTTCCTGGGAGGCCCACAGCGCCGCGTGAAACTCCAGGTTCAGCTCGGTCCACCGCGTGACGTCTTGTGTCTGCAGCATCTCTTCATGCAAGCCCTCGGCCCGGGCAATATCCCCGGCGGTGATGCCGCGCATTGCCTCTTCGACCATCATGGGCTCGAGCACCTTCCTGAGCCGGTAGATTTCCCGCACATCGTCGAGCGTCAGGCCGCGCACCACCGCGCCGCGATGCGCGTCGAAGAACACCAGCCCCTCGGAGATCAGCGTGCGCAAGGCTTCGCGCACGGGCGTCGTGCTCATCTCCAGCCGCTTGGCCAGGTCATCCTGGCGCAAGCGCTCGCCCGCCGTCATGCGGCCTTGCAGGATGTCGGCGCGCAAGGTCTGCACCGCATACTGATAGGCGGTAAGCCGGCGCGAAGGCGAGGCTTGCACTTTGGAGGCGGGAATCGGCGAAGTCTTCAAGGCGCTGGCTGCTGGTTGGTGAGCGAATGGCGTGGCAGTGTACCCCACTTCGCGAGCGCCTCCGGGATCTGCCCGCGCGGTGTCCCGGCGGCCAGCAGCGCGCCCAGCAGCAGCCGCGCCTTCAAGGGATGGAGCCACTTCGCAAGCATGGCGCCGCGCCGTGCCAGGTCGACTTCGGAACCGGCGAAGCCATAGGTTCGGGAGGCCGTGGCCCCGGCCCCCGTGCGGCTGGCGATCACCACGGGCACCACTTTGGCCAGGCGCTCGATGTGCCCGGCGAAGCCAGACGAGACGTGCCCCGCCCCGAACCCCGCGACCACGATCGCTTCGTAGCCGAGATCGAGCGCGGCGGCGGCCAGGTCGCCATCGTCACCCAGGAGCGCCGGCACCACCGCCACCTTTGGAAAGGCCCGCACAGCCGGACTCACCAGCGGCCTGCCAACCGGCGGATGGAAATACTCGGGCTGACCCTCCACCACCCGTCCCGCGGGCCCGCCATCGGGCGACGCGAAGGTCTGGACCGACAGGGAATCCGACTTGCAGACCCACCGCGCCCTGTGCACGGTGTCGTTCATGACCACCAGCACGCCGCGCCCGCGGCTCTGGTCGTCCATGGCCACCTGCACGGCGGCCAGCAGGTTGGCGGGGCCATCCGCCCCCGCGGACAGCGGCGTGCGCATCGCTCCGGTTATGACCAGGGGCTCGGGGTGGCGCCAATACAGATCCAGGAAAAACGCGGTCTCCTCGATCGTGTCCGTGCCCTGGGTCAGGACCACGCCTCGCGCCCCTCCGGCGATCTTGCCCTCGGCCCACGCCAGGCAGGCCAGCAACTGCTCGGTGCCCAGCGAAGCGCTTGGCAACTGGAACAGCGGCTCGGCGGAGAGATCGGCCAGTTCCCCCAGCCCCGGCACGGCCGCAACCAGTTGGGCGGCATCCAGCCTGGGGACCACACCGCCGGCGGCATCCGACGGCGTCATGCTGATGGTGCCCCCAAGGGAGGCGATGGCAACTGATGGGCGCGACATATGGTTTTCCCGTAGCGTTGAAGTATGCATTGTGCATTATATATACTATACAATTTGCAAAACAATTGCAGATCCCCTCACCCCGCTCAACCGTTACGGAGACGCCCGATGCACCAACACCCGCCGCCAAGCAGGTACCGCTTCACCATCTTCTTCCTGATCGTCGTGATTGCCCTGGTCAACTACATCGACCGCGGCGCCATTGCGTATTCCGCCGGGCAGATCATCGGCGAGTACGGCTTCGACCGCGCCGGCTGGGGCGCCGTGCTGGGCTACTTCGGCTATGGCTATATGTTTGGCGCGCTGATCGGCGGCGCGCTGGCGGACCGTCTCGGCGCGAAGCGGGTGTGGGTGATCGCGGGCGTGGCGTGGTCGCTGTTTGCCATCTGCATGGTCTGGGCCGGCGACATCGGCCTTGCGGTTTTCGGCGGCTCGGCGCTGAGCGGGTTCGCCATGGTGCGCATCCTCTTTGGCTTCTCCGAGGGACCCGCGTACTCCATCATCAACAAGACCATGTCGGCATGGGCATCGCCGGCGGAGCGCGGCTTCGCGGTGTCCATCGGCCTGTTGAGCACGCCGCTGGGCGCGCTGCTCACCGCCCCGGTAGCGGTCGGCCTGCTGCTGCTCACCGATAGCTGGCGCGCCATGTATGTGGTGCTTGGCGTCCTGGGCCTGGTCCTGATTGCCCTGTTCTCGCGCGTGTACACCAACCGGCCCGAGGATCATCCGAAGGTGAATGCGGCGGAACTCGCCCTGATCCAGGCGGGCCGCGGAGCCGCCCCCAAGGAGACCGCGAACGCCAGTGCCGCATTGCCGTGGTGGGCGTTCTTCAAAAGCCGGACGCTGGTATTCAACGCCATCGGCTACTTCTCCTTTATTTACGTCAACTTCATGCTGCTGACGTGGACACCGAAATACCTTCACGACGAGTTCAACTTCACGCTCTCCTCGCTCTGGTACATCGGGATGATTCCCTGGGTTGGCGCGTGCTTTACGGTACTGCTTGGCGGCCGCATCTCGGACTGGCTGCTCAAGCGCACGGGCAAACTGGTGATTGCCAGGAGCTGGTTTGCCGCCGGCTCGCTGTTGCTGACGACGCTGTGCTTCCTGATGGTGTCGCAGGCGCATAGCGTGTGGACCGTCATTGCGCTGATGACGCTGGGCAATGCACTGAACGCGCTGCCGAACTCTGTCTACTGGGCCGTGGTGATCGATACCGCGCCGTCGCGCGTCGGCACCTTCAGCGGCATCATGCATTTCATCGCCAACATCGCGGCGGTGCTGGCGCCCACGCTGGCCGGCATCCTGTCGGCACGCTACGGCTACTCGTCGATGTTCATCGCCACTTCGGTCGCGACCGCGCTGGGCGTGTTCGCCATGCTCCAGGTCCGCCCAGGGGTCGGTCCCCGCGTCGAAAGCGATGCGGGTGCCATGGCGGCGGCGGAATAAGCGCTGCCTTCAGCCCGCGGCGGCGCGCGGCAGGCGGACCGCGAAGCACGAGCCCTGCCCCTCCTTGCTGGTAACCACCACCTCGCCACCGTGCAGGTCGACCGCCAGCTTGACCAGGTACAGGCCAACGCCCGCGCCTGCCGTGCCGGCGACGTTGCCGCCGCGCACAAAGCGCTCGAAGATCTGGGCGCGGTCCTTGTCGGGAATGCCCATGCCGCGATCGGACACGGAGACGCTGATCGCCTCCGTGTCCGCGGATAGCCGCACGGCAACCGGGACGCCCGCCGGCGAGTACTTGATCGCGTTGCCGACCAGGTTGCTGATTGCCTGGAACAGCAGCTTGGCGTCGCCGTGGAAAATCTCGCCAACGCCGGGTTCGATGGTTTCCTCGATCACGGCCGCGGGAGAGCTCTCCCGGTGCATCTCGCACACCTCATGCACCAGCAGCGCCAACGAAAAATCAACGCCCTGCAGCGTGGCAAGGCGCCCGCCATCGAGCAACTGCGAGGAGTCGAGCAAGTGGTCGATGAGATTGGTCATGCGTCGCACGGCCACGCGGATGCGCCCGCAGCGCTCGGCGAGAACGTCGGCGGAGGGCGCATCCTTCATGCGCATGAGCCGCTGCGCGTGGCCATCGATCACGTTTAGCGGCGTGCGGAACTCATGCGAGGCCATGGAGACGAAATTGCGCTGCAGCACCGCCAGGCGCCGCTCGTTCTCCAGCGTGTCCCGCAGCATCGTGGTCTGAGCGGCCAGCGCCGCCTTGCTGCGCTCCAGCTCGATCGTATTGTCCCGGAAGCGCACCACCGCGCGGGCAATCTCGCCAATCTCGTCCTTGCGCCCGGCACCCGGGATATCGACGTGCGGATCGTTGTCGGTGATGCGGTGCATGCGCTCGACAAGCGCCGCGATGGGATTGGATACCGCCCGCACCAGATAGGCCACGGCCGCGATCACCAGGAAGCCCGACACCAGGATGGCGCCGGCGATCAGCCGGCGGGCCTCGTGGTAGGCATCGGCTTCACGCGCGGTGGCCTGCGCGGCGCCGACGACATTGCGCTCCGTCAGCACGCCCAGCGTGCCGTTGGCCTGCTCGAAAGCGTGGCGCGACTCGCCGCGGTAGAGCGCCACGGCTTGCGTCGTGTCCTTCTGGTGGGCCAGCGACACCACGCGGTCGACCAGTTGACGGTAAGCGGACCACTGCGCCATGAACTGCTGGTAGAGCTCCAGCTCCGCCGGCTCATGCTCGATCTTGCCGTAGCGGGCCTCGACCTCCTTGATCACATCGTCCAGCTTGCCGATCTGCCCTTCGGCCGCGCGCAGGTCAGCGCGCGAAGTCGCGATCAGCGCATCGCCTTCGAAGGCGCGGTAGTCGGAAATATAATTATTAAGGTCGCCCAGGATGCGGTTGCTCTGCAGCCAGCGGCCGCTGATCTGCGCGGACACGCTATGAAAGTTGCTCAGCCGGTTGATGCCGAACAGCCCCACGCCCACCACCAGGAGCAGGAACAACACGAAGACGAGCGACAGCCGCACGCGGATCGGCCTGAGCATCGGCACCGAATCAGGCAGCCCGACCAGGCGCCGCCCCAAACCGCGGCGCACCCGCCGGCTGGCGGGCGCCGGGCGAATTGAGTGATTCATAAGACTTTTATCCTGAATTTCGCTACGCTGTGCGCGGGGCGTGCCGTGCGTCCCGACGGCCTGCCGGAAGTCCCTCCCCGCCGGCGCTACCAAGGACCACCATGAACGATGCCCGCCGGAAGATCCTCTGCATCGAGGACGATGCCGAAACGGCCGCCCTGATTGCCGAAGAACTGATCGAACGGGGCTTTGCCGTCAGCACCGCGCACGACGGCCAACAAGGCCTTGCCGCCATCCTGCGGGACACGCCGGATCTCGTCCTTTGCGACGTGAGTATGCCAGTGATGACGGGCTTCGAACTGCTCGAAAAGATCACTTCGCTGGCGCCGCGCTTCGCCGACATGCCCTTTGTGTTCCTCACGGCGCTGGCCCAGCGCGAAGCCGAACTCAAGGGCCGCAGGCTCGGGGCCGACGACTATGTGACCAAGCCGGTCGATTTCGACATCCTGACGAGCATCGTCGAAGCCCGCCTTGCCCGGGTGGCGCGCACGCGGCCGGGCTTGCCGGCCGTGCAGCTCAGCGAGCGGGAAGTGGAGGCACTGGTGTGGTCCGCACGCGGCAAGACCTCGGGAGAGATCGCCACCATCCTGGGCCTGTCCAAACGCACGGTGGACTTCCATATCGACAATGCGCGCCAGAAACTGGGCGTCGCCACCCGCATCGAAGCTGTCGTCAAAGCCGCGTCCGCCGGCATCATCAAGCCATAGCGCGCCCGCGCCGGCTGCACTCCGGCCAGCCGGGCAGCCCCGGCCCGGCCGCTGCCCGAGCCACTTCCGCCATCGTTCCACGCTGAATGCCGGCGCGCCGCAGGAGTCCGCATCCGGAACCATCGACGAGGATCGTGCCACCGTTTGCGCAATCGGAACTGGCAAGAACCCGATCGCGAGACGGGCACACCAGAAGCAATACCGGATGAATCCGCAACAGATTCCGAAATTTCCCAAACGAAGCTGGGTACGGGCTTGATACGCTGCCGCCATCCAAAGTCATCGCTGATTTCTTTGGATGCTCCCTGGCGGACTCTTCAACCCGCAGGGCTACAACACTGTCGTCGGTGTACGCGGCAGTCTGCTCTCGGGCGGCCAGCGCGCCCGCAGCCATTGCCAGGGCGCTGGCCACCAATCCGCGCCTGCTCCTGCTCGATGAGGCGACCGCCAGCCTCGGCTACGAATCCGAGCGAGTCATTCACGACAACCCGGAGAAGATCTGTGCCGGTCGCACCGTGTTCATCGTTGCGCACCGGCTCTCCACGCTGCGGCTGGCGGATCGCATCCTGGTGCTGGGTAACGGGCAACTGGTCGAGCAAGGGCACCACACCGAACTGATTACCAACCCGGGCGGCAAATACCGCGCGCTGTTTGACGCCTTCCGTGTCCTGGAAACACCGATCGTCAAAGCGAAAGCGCCTATTCAAACGGTCGGTGACACACGGCCGCGCTGATGCGGAACTGGTACCGGAAGAATGAGAACAAGGAACTGAGATGCTAAAGAAAATGCTGGTGACCCTGAGTGCCTGGGCGCTCGTTGGTTGCGCTCCGCTCGATCTCTCGCGGAAGGCCCCGCTGGAATTGAATTCCGACGAAACACTGGTGTTAGTCGCTGCGCGCGTGAGTAATACACGCGAACCAAAGTACCCCATCAAGCTCTTCGGAATCACATTTGAACGATCCCCACTGATGTTTTCCAAATCGGGAACGGCCACCGAAGCCGCTACAACGGCCATCGGCCCACCAGAGAATCAGACGTTCCTGATTGCGGCCAAAGTGAAGGCCGGGGATAACGAAATGACGTGGTTGTCTGGCCTTACCGAACGAACCACCGCGCCGGGTTTTGGGTCAATGCGCTTTGGTGTATCCGCTCCCTTTACTGCGATGCCGGGCAAGGTGCAATACCTCGGCTTCCTGGACATCGAGAATGTGGACAGGAAGAACAAGGATCAGCAGCCATCCGGGCCAGGAGCACCAATCCTTGATCAGGCCATAACGGGACTCGCAATGGGGACGCTCGCCATCCGGCTTTCCGATGAGTCGCAGCGGGATATCGGGCAATTCAGGCGCGCGTTCGCCACACTGGCTATGCAAGCCATCCAAATCGCACCCCTGCAGCAGATCACGCTGGAGCCACGCACGATCAAGCCCGCGCTGAATCAGGGCTTTGACACCCCTGCAGAACCAGAAGTCGTGCGCCTGCAACACGCATCAAACTAAAAGCGCGCTCCCGGACACACGTGGAAACGCCGCAACGTGCAGACGGCGTCGCGCAAGCTCAAAGCTGGAGAGTTGCGGATATCGATCGATGATTCGGTCCTGAGAGCGCTTTCGCCATACCGGACTAGCCATGTCACCCGCTTTGGGGACCATAAGCCGGACTTGCACGGCCCATCTCACCAAAGAACCACATTATTTTTACAAATCAATAGGTTAGGTTCATTTTCTCGAAACCTTCACGAGGCCCTGCCGCCCCTCTACTGTGATCAATCACAGTAGAGGGGCGGCAGGCATTCCACCTAGAATCTGCGCTATTCCATCGCTCCCCGACCGGGGGCCACGGGATTAAGAGCCCTGGGAAGCCACGACGCCCCCAACAATGCACCACCGCTGCACGACCCGATGCCGCGGGGTGCGGGCATCCTTGAATCAGCTGGTAGCGCCCACTGCGCTGCCGCGCATCGGAGCAGGCGGCGCACCAGTCCCGGCCCCCTTCCGGGACCGGTGCGGTTCGCGTCTACGCTATGAGCAGATCGCAACAGCAACAGCCAACGCCGCCCGAGCGGGATATCCCGGCAGCGGGCCGGGCCGGCCGCGTGCCACCCCAGCGGCCCCTGCGCCCCTTTGCGGATGAGTTGCGGCGGGCCACCACGTTGATCCATGTCCGCGCGAGCGGAGCTGCAGACACCGGTGATGCCGGGCTGGCCGCATACCTGCTGTCCGCATGGCGCACGTTGCATAGCGCGAGCCACGTGCCGCCGCATTGCCCGCGTTGCGGCGGGCACAAGACGGTCTACGACGGCACCGATGATGGCAGCCTGCCCTTCTTCCATTGTGGAGGCTGCCGCCAGCGCTTCACCCGGCTGACAGGCACGCCCATGGCGCGGCTCAGGCTGGAGGACAAAGCGGAGGCGTTCTTTCAGCTGGCCTCGCAACAGGTGTCGGTCGCCGAAGCGGCGCGCCGGCTGGCGATCAAAAGCGAGACCGTCAGGCATTGGTCGGTCCAGACGCGCCTGTGGCTGCTGGAACTGGATCCGCAAGGCGAGTGGGAGCGTCGCGTGCAGCTCGGCGTGCGCTACGCGGTCATGCCGGCAATCGCCCGCGGCGAAACCGCGCCCGCGACGCGCGGATGCAGGTGCTCCATCGCATCCGACGATAGCGAGGCGCTCGCCGAAATGGAGAACGCGCCTTTGTTGATACGGGTATGCGCCCTCTGCGAGCAGACCGCGCACTAGCATGGAGCAATCCGCCCCAAGGAAAGCCCGTATATTTACTCGCGCGGATATCAACCCAGTCTACCTGGTGATGTGAAATATAAGATCTATTTATATTTAATTTTCATCACATAAAAACACGGACAACCATTTCCATCGCACGCTGAACAGGTAGCGTTTCGCGTAAGGTTCCGTCACGCAATCCACCTATATCTTGCCGTTTCCGGCATGGTGTCGCGCGCCCTTGCGCGCTACACGGCCTTTGCATGGGACATCGCTCCAGGAAATCTCAATAGCCATTCCTCAAACCAAGTTTGAATTGGCTTTGCAAATTTCAAGAAAAGGATACGGGTAATTACCTAAATTTCCGAAAGCTATTTGCAATCAAGGGCCTGGTCGGGCCGGGCTTCTCCCTGTGGGAGCTCTCGGAAGAGCTGCGCGCGAGCAACCCGCAACTGATCCAGGCGCGCTCGCTCTATATGGCGGCCAAGGCCACGGTGCCGCAGATCGCCGCGCCCAACAATCCGCAGGTGGGCTTCATCTGGGGCGCCCTGCCCAAGAACAGCCCGCTGGCGCTGGCGCAAGCCCAGAACTTCAGCTATACGCTCACGCAGTCCTTCCCGTTTCCGGGCAAGAAGGCGCTGGCGGCCGATATCGCCAACACGCAGGCGGAGTCCATCGACGCGCAGCGCGACGCGCTGTACCTGCAGCTCTACGCACAGCTGAGCACGACTTACTTCCAGGCGCTGGCGCAGAAAGCGCAGCTCGATGTGCTGCGCCTCAACCTCAAGCGGCTGGAGCAGGTCAAGCAGGTGGCGCGCATCCGCTACGCCAACAATGCGGCGGGCTATGTCGACTACCTGAACGCCCAGGTAGCACAAAGCAGCGCGCAGAACGATACCTTTGGCCTGGAGCGCCAGTATGACAACGCGCTCAAGACCATCAACACACTGATCGGCAAGAGTCCCGAGTTCCCGCTCGAATTGCGCACGGATGCCAGCGCGGCGCGCCTGCCGCCCACGCCCTTGCCCGAACTGGAGGACATGGCGCTGCGCGAGCATCCCAATATCCGCGCATCGCGCTTCCAGGTGGAAGCCGCCGAAAAAGGCGTGCGCCTGGCCCGCAAAGCCTACCTGCCGGATTTCCAGATCATCGCCACCTTCAACGGCAACAACCCGCCACTGGGCTTCCAGCCGGCCAGCTACGGCATCGAGTTCGACGTCATCATCCCGCTGTTCTTCTTTACCAAGGAAAAATACGGCGTGGATGAAGCCGTAGCCAACAAGGTGGCGTCCGACGCCAACGAACAGTCGGTACGCCAGCAGACGCTGCTGGCCGTGGATACCGCGCACAACAACCTGCGCCAGTCGGTGAACCAGGCCGAGTTCCTGCGCCAGCGGCAACTGCCTGAGGCCCTGACAGCCTACAAGATGGCCTTCACCAACTACGCCAACAACAATGCCAACTTCACCGACCTGCTCACTGCCAGCTCCGCGCTCAAGAATGCGGAACTCGCGGTGACGCAGGCCGAGTCCGAGGCGCGCCAGGCTTACTACACGCTCGCCGCCGCGGTGGGCCGGGACAAATTCTGATGGCCGCGAAGGCCTTGAACCTATGAACAAGAATCTGATAATTGGCGCCGGCTTCATTGTGGTCCTCGCCGGCGGCATCTGGGGTGGCAAGTACTGGGCCCAGTCACTGCAGGCGGTACCAGCCACCGTGCCAGCCCTGGCCGCTGCGCCCTATACCAACGCTGAGACCGCCACGCCACGCCGCGTCCCCTCCTCGCTGGCCCTGCCCGAAGGCGGCTTCGATCCGAAAACGGTCAAATCCGCGGTGTTCAGCATGCAAACTGTCCCGGTCGACACACCCACGCCCGGCAAGCTCGCGTACAACGTGCAGCAGGCCAAGCTGGCGTCCGCGCGCGTGGCCGGCCGCGTGGAACGCATCCTGGTCTTCGAGGGTGCCGTGGTCCATGCCGGCCAACCGCTCGCCGAGCTGTACTCGCCCGAGTACATCGCCGCGCAGAATGAATTCCTGCTTTCGCACAACGCCTATCACACCCTGAGCAACAGCGACCTGAAGGAACTGGTGGATGACGCCAAGCTAACCATGCAGTCGTCCGAGAACAAGCTGCGCGTACTGGGCGCGACCACCGAGGACATCGCCCGCATCCGCGAGCGCGGCACGGCTTCCGACACCTTGACCGTGCGCGCGCCGATCGGCGGCACCATCGTCAAGCGCGACATGGACCCGGGCTCCTATCTCAATGTCGGTGATTCGCTGATGAGCATCATCGACACGCGCTCGATCTGGTTCACCGGCAATCTCTACGAGAACGATATCAAGAACGTACGCCTGGGCCAGGCCATCGAGATTGAAACCCCGGCCTATCCCGGACGGCACTACCGCGGGCGCGTCAGCTTTATCGCGCCCAATGTCGACGCCGACACCCATACGCTGCAGGTGCGCTGCGATGTGCCCAACCCGGACGGCACGCTCAAACCCGAGATGTATGCCACTGCGCGCATCGTCACCGGCAGTGCGCAAGCGCTGGTGGTGCCGCAATCGGCCATCGTCAAGGACCAGGGCAAGCTCTACCTGATGCTCCAGCCTGACGACAGGCATATCGAGCGCGTGGCCGTGCAGGGCACACCGCGCAGCGACGGCACCTTCCTGGTCACCGACGGCGTGCCGGCGGGCGCGACCGTGCGCGTGGTGACGCAGGGCGGCATGCTGCTCAACGAACTGCTGCTCAAGCAGGAGGCCTGAGATGGTCTTCTCGCCCATCAAAAGCATCCTCAAGCGGCGCCTGGTTATCGTCTTCCTGGCCCTTGGCCTGCTGGCAGCCGGCGTGCTGAGCTTCCTGCGGCTGCCGCTGCAAGCGTATCCCGGCGTGGCGCCGGTCACGGTGCAGGCCATTACGCAGTGGCCCGGCCGCAGCACGGTCGAGGTCGAGCAGCAAATCACGATCCCCGTGGAGAACGCGCTGGCCAGCGTGCCCGACGTGCAGTCCTTCCGCTCGGTCTCGCTGTTCGGGCTGTCGGTGGTGACCGTCAAGTTCAAGGAGGGCGTGGACAACTTCAAGGCGCGCCAGAACTTCGTCACCTACCTGTCGCAGGCCAGTCTGCCACCCGGCGTGCAACCCAACCTGTCGCCGGACGGCGACGCCACCGGCGAAATCCTGCGCTACCGGATCGAGGCCAATGGCGTTGACGTGACCACGCTGAAGACCTACCAGGACTACAGCGTCTACAAGGAGATCAAGCACGTTTCCGGTGTGGCCGACATCACCGCCTTCGGCGGTATGGTCAAGCAGTACCAGATCGTGCCGACGCCCGAGAAGCTGCAGGCCTACGGGCTCTCGCTCAAGCAGGTGGTGGATGCGGTGTCCAGCGCCAACGCCAACACCGGCGGCGGCCTGATGAAGTCCGGCGAGCAGCAGTTCGTGGTGCGTGGCGTGGGCCTGCTGCAAACGCTCGACGATATCCGCAACGTCACCGTCTCTGTGTCCAATGGCGTGCCGGTGCGCGTGCGCGATATCGCCCAGGTCGGGGTGGGCAACACGCCGCGCCTGGGCATGGTGCAGTTCGACCACCATGACGATATCGTCGAAGGCATCGTGCTGATGAAGCGCGACGAGAACGCCACCGAGGTGCTGGCGCGGGTGCGCGACAAGATCGCCGAGATCAACCAGAACGTGCTGCCGAAGAACGTCCAGGTCAAGACCTTCTACGACCGGCAGAACCTGCTCGACATCACCATGGGGACCGTCGAGCACGCGCTGTTCGTCGGCATCTCGCTGGTGCTGATCGTGCTGTTCATCTTCCTCGGCAGCTTCCGCGCAGCGGCGGTGGTGGCGGCGGTGATCCCGCTGGCCTTGTGCGTGTCCTTCATCAATATGGACCACTTCAAGGTACCGGCCAACCTGATCTCCCTAGGGGCAATCGACTTCGGGCTGATCGTGGATGCCGCGGTGATCGTGATGGAGAACATCATGCGCCACCTGGAGGAAGGCGAGACCAATGTCGAGGATGGCATCATCAGGGCCACCAGCGAAGTCCAGCGCGCCATGATCTTCTCCACCGGCATCATTATCGTGGCCTACTCGCCCTTGTTCTTCATGGGCGGGGTGGAGGGCATCATCTTCAAGCCGATGGCCTTCACCATGGGCTTCGCGCTGCTGGCGTCGATCGTGCTCGCGTTGACCTTCGTGCCGGCGGTGACATCCTTCGTGTTCCGCGGTTCGCTGCGGCCGCACTCGCCGAAATTTATCGCGGTGATCCTGCGCGGCTACAAACCCCTGCTGCGCAAGCTGCTGAAAAAGCCCGGCCTGGTGTTCCTGGCCGCCTTTATCGGCCTGGCCGGCACGCTGTACAGTTCGCGCTATCTCGGCACCGAGTTCCTGCCCACGCTGGAGGAAAACAACCTGTGGCTGCGCATCACGCTGCCCAACACCGTTGATCTCGACTACTCGGCATCCATCGCGCGCGACCTGCGCGGCTTCTTCCGCGAGCAGCCCGAGGTGAAAACCGTGTCGGTACAGATCGGGCGCCCCGACGATGGCACCGATTCCACTGGCGTGTTCAACCAGGAATACGCGCTCTACTTCAAGCCCCCGGCCGACTGGCCCAAGGGCGCCACCAAGCAACAGGTGGTGGAAAGGCTGTCCAAGCACCTGGATCGCATCCCGGGCATCGAGTACAACTTCTCGCAGTACATCCAGGACAACGTGAACGAGGCGCTGTCCGGGGTCAAGGGCGAGAACTCGGTGAAGATCTACGGTTCCGACCTGGTGATGCTGCAGAACAAGGCCAAGGAAGTCGAATCGATCCTCAGGAAAGTGCCGGGGCTGGCCGACGTCGGCATCTTCAAGGAGCTGGGCCAGCCCACGCTGAACATCACGGTCGACCGCGAGAAGAGTGCGCGCTTCGGCATGAACGTCAGCGACATCCAGTCCGCCGTGCAGTTCGCGATCGGCGGCGATGCGGTAACCAACATCCTGGAAGGCGAGAAGACCTTCGGGCTGTCGGTGCGGCTCAACGACCAGGCGCGCAACAATCCGGACGTGATCGGGCGCCTGCTGGTGGATACGCCTGACGGGCAGCGCATTCCGCTGTCGATGGTGGCCAAGGTGGAAGCCACGGATGGTCCGTTCTTCGTCTACCGTGAAACCGGCAAGCGCTATATCGCCATCAAGTTCGGCGTGCGCGGGCGCGACCTGGGCAGCGCGGTGGCCGAGGCACAGGACAAGGTCGGCAAGGCGGTGACGCTGCCGGCGGGCTACAGCATCTTCTGGGACGGCCAGTTCAACCAGATGAAGATCGCGCAGAAGAAGCTGGCGGTGATCGTGCCGCTGACCATCCTGGTGATCTTCCTCCTGCTGTACAGCACCTTCGGCAACTTCAAGGATGCGCTGATGGTGGTGCTGAACGTGCCGTTCGCGGCCATCGGCGGCCTGCTGTCGCTGCATATCGCCGGAGAGACGCTATCAATCTCGGCGGGTATCGGCTTCCTGTCGCTGTTCGGCATAGCGATCCAGGACGGGGTGATCCTGATCTCCTACGTCAACCGGCTGGCGCAGTCCGAGGATTTGCATGAAGCCGTGGTCGAGGGCGCCGCGCTGCGCCTGCGGCCGGTGGTGATGACGGCCATGCTGGCGGGTCTGGGCCTGCTGCCAGCGGCGCTGTCGCACGGCATCGGCTCGGAAGCGCAACGTCCGCTGGCCCTGGTGATCGTCGGCGGCATGGTGACCACCACCCTGCTCACGCTGCTGGTATTGCCGGTGGTGTTCTCGTGGGTGAACCGCCATCGCGCGCACAAGGGTGGCCCCGATTCGGCCTCGCTGACGCCGGCTGAAGGCGTTTGAACCTGAACCAACCAGTGGCTGGTACGCACGGGCGGGCCGGCCACGCAACGGGAGTCGATCATGAGCATGCGAAAGAAGGCACCGGCGACGCTGCTGGCCGTCCTGCTTTGCACCGGTGTCGGGGTAGCCGGCGCCGCGCCGCAAAAGGCGTCGGCAGGTAGCAAGCCATCGTCGGCGCAGTCCGCCAAGCAGGCTAACCGGAACTCGGTGCTGCCATCCAACGCGCGGAAATAGCCGGCTTCCGCGCTTTAGGCGCCGACCGGCACTCCGACGGGAATCAGGCCCGGGTTACCTTCCCCCAGTCCCCGCCACCTCGAACACTTCGCGCAACCATTGCGCAAAGACCCGCACGCGCGACGAGAGCTGGCGATTTTGCGAATACAGCACCGAGACCGGCATCGGCGGCGGCGGCAGGTCCGCCAGCACGACCTGCAGGCGGCCGTCCTTCAGTTCGGCTGCCACGCGATAGCGCGGCACCTGGACCAGCCCGAGCCCGGCCACCGAGGCGCCGGTGTAGAGGTCGGCACCGGTGACCGAGACGGTGGCCGCCAGTTGGATCGCCGTCACGCGGCCGTCCACGGTGAACTCCATCGGCACTGCCTTGCCTGTCCCGCTGGAGACGTAGTTGACCGCGCGATGCGCCGACAACGCGTCCAGGCCCTTCGGCTCGCCATGCTTCGCGAGGTAGGCCGGGCTGGCCACGGTGACCTGCTCCAATAGGGCGACACGCCGGCCGACCATCGACGAATCCTGCAGGTTCCCTGCACGCAGCACGCAATCGACCCCTTCGCGCACCAGGTCGACCAGGCGGTCGTCCTCGCCGATGTGGACTTCCAGGTCGGGATATTGCGCCAGGAAATCCGGCAGCGCAGGCACGACGAAATGGCGCGCGAGCGTTCCTTGCAGGTTCACGCGCAGGAGGCCTTTGGGCGCGGCATTCCTGAACGAGCCTTCCGCTTCTTCCAGGTCGGCTATCAGGCGCACGCAGCGGCGGTAATGCGCCTCGCCATCGTGGGTCAGCCGTACCGTGCGCGTGGTGCGCTCCAGTAGCCGCGCACCGAGCCGCTGCTCCATGCGCTTGATCAGGTTGGTGATGGTGGCGCGCGGGATCCGCAGGTCCTCGGAGGCCTGGGTAAAGCTCTGGCGCTCGGCGATGCGCACGAAGGCCTGCATTTCCTGGAATCGGTCCATTGCACTTCTCCGGGTGATCACGTGGCCGACAGGCAACCCGGCTCGCCCCATTGTTAAACCAAATGGAGCAATGATATCAAGTTACGGCTAATTATCTATCCAGCCGAATGATCCATGATTCGTTTCCCCCCCCCCGAAAGGAAACGATCATGAGCAACACCAACAGCACCGACAGCATTACCAAAGTCGCCATCGTGACCGGCGCTTCCCGCGGCATTGGCGCAGCCATTACCCAGCGTCTCGCCCGGGACGGCTTCGCGGTCGCGGTCAACTATGCGGCCGGCGCGGCGCAGGCCGAGGCCCTCGTGGCCGAGTTGAAGGCGGCAGGCGCAACCGCCATCGCGGTACAGGCCGATGTGTCCAGGGCCGACGATGTGCGCCGCATGTTCGAGATCACCGAGCAGCAACTGGGCAAGGTCGACGTGCTGGTGAACAACGCCGGCGTGCTCAAGACCGTGCCGCTGGCCGACACCAGCGACGCGCTCTACGACCTGACCTTCGACATCAATGTGCGCGGCACCTTCAACACCTTGCGCGAAGCCGCCGCGCGGCTCAACGACGGCGGGCGCATCGTCAACTTCTCCAGCACCACGCTGGCGCTGAACATGCCTGGCTACGCCGTCTACAACGCCACCAAGGCCGCCGTCGAATCGTTCACGCATGTGTTCGCCAAGGAATTGCGCGGCCGCGGCATCACGGTGAACGCGGTGGCTCCCGGCCCGATCGCCACCTCGCTGTTCCTCGACGGCAAGACCGACGAGCAGATCCAGGCGTTCGCCAGGATGCCCCCGCTGCAGCGCCTGGGCCAGCCGGAGGACATCGCTTCCGTGGTGGCCTTCCTCGCCGGCCCCGACGCCGGCTGGGTCAACGGCCAGATCCTGCGCGCCAACGGCGGCGTCGCCTGAATCCGATCCGTCGCGCTGAGCCATCAGACACAAGCAGACACAACGCAAGGGGAACATCATGCAAAACGCCAATCAACAAGTCATCCTCGTCACCGGCGCCGGCACAGGCATCGGCAAGCTGAGCGCGCAGGCACTGGCTGAAGCGGGCCATATCGTCTACGCGACCATGCGCGATGTGAAGGGCCGCAACCGCGGCCGTGCGGACGAACTGCGCGCGCTCGCCAAGTCCGGGAACATCCAGTTGCATCCGCTCGAACTCGACGTGTTGTCACAGGAATCCGCCGACGCCGCAGCCGCGGCGATCGTCCGGGAACAAGGGCGCATCGATGTCGTGATGCAGAATGCGGGGCACCTGGTGGTCGGGCCCGCCGAGGCCTTCACGCCCGAGGAAATGATGCGCGTGTTCGACACCAACCTGTTCGGCGCGCAGCGCGTGAATCGCGCCGCCCTGCCCTATATGCGCAAGCAGGAAGCCGGGCTGATGCTGTGGATCAGCAGCACCACGACCAAGGGCGGCTTCCCCCCGTTCATGGGGCCTTACGGCGCGGCCAAGGCAGCCATGGATTCGCTGGCCGTCACGCTGGCCTATGAGATCGCGCGCTTTGGCATCGAGACCTCGATCGTGGTGCCGGGCGCGTTCACCCGCGGCACCGCGCACTTCCCCAGCGCGGGCAAGCCCGCCGATTTGGCCACGGCCGCCGCCTATAGCCGCTATGACGGCGTGATGGACCAGATTGGCGAACGCCTGAGCGCACTCACTCCCGACGACGCCGACCCGAAGGCCGTGGCCGATGACATCGTGCGGATCGTGGGCCTGGCTGCCGGCACGCGCCCGATGCGTTCGGTGATCGATTTTGTCGGTGATGGCGCGCGGGAAGTGCTGGAAGTCTCCGAGCGCGTGCGGACCGAGTTTGCGAAGCGGATCGGCATGCAGGACTTGCTGCAAGCCACGGTCTGCCGCTGAACCATTCCCTGCCAACCGAAAAGCCGGCCCGGGCCGTACCCCGGCCCGGGCTCACCGTCAGGAACGGCGATGAAACGATGGATCCCACTCGCATTCGCCGCGCTGCTGCCGGCTCTGCTCGCATCCTGCGAAGCCCACCCGGCCAGGCAAGGCGATGCCGCTATCACCCGGGGCAAACCCATGAAAGCGTCGAAGACCTATCTCTACCTGCTGCGGAAGACGCCGTTCTTCACCAGCCTGACAACCGCGCAACTGCGCTGGACCATCGACCATTCACGCGAGTGGGAGGCGGAACCCGGCACCGTGATCACGCAGTGCGCGGACGCAGGCGACAGCGCCGCCGACGTCTGGGTGCTGCTGGACGGCGGCTGGCAGCTCGAACACGGCGGCCAGGCCTACCCGTCCGGCCATGCCGACCCCGGCAAGTGGTTCAGCGCGCGCCAGGCCTCCGGCACCTGCCGCCTGGTCGCGCACGAACATAGCTATGTGATGCAGGTCGCGCGGGCGGATTTCGACGCGATGCTGGCCCAGGGCTTTGCCTTCGGCAAGCAGATGGACGCCGGCTACCGCTACTACGGCGAAATCTTCGGGAGCATGCCGGCGAGCACGGCGGGCAGCCGGGAAGGACGGCGTCCGCAAGCCCCGCCCTAGCCTGCCAATCCCGCGTTGCGCCACACGCGGCACGCGCAAATGCCCCGGCCCCTGCCTACAATGAAAACAATAAGAACAATGACGGCAACCACCGGGCAATCCATCATGAACTTCCATCTGGCTTCGAAGCCATTCCCCGCTGCGTCGGCAGGCCAGGCATTGCCCGGCGCGCGCATGCGGGCTGGCCTGCTGGCGTGCGGCTTGTTGCTGGTGCCTGCCGCGCCCCCCGCCCGGGCGCAGGTATCCGCCGCATCTGCCACATCCGCGCCAGCGGCACCCACGGCTCCCGGCGCCGCCTTTTCCGCCGGCACGCCCGGCGGCCCGTTACCGGCCGGCTGGAAGAACCTGCCGGTCGCGCATGGCAAGACGCTGACCCGTTACAGCCTCGTAACAGACGACAGCGCCACGGTGCTGCAGGCCGATGCCGCCGCCTCCGCCTCSGCGCTGATGCACAAGGGCAACGTCGACCTGGCAGAAACACCGCAGCTGACCTGGCGCTGGAAAATAGACCGGCCGATCGACGATGCCGACAACAGCGTCGCATCGAAAGAGGACGCGCCTGCGCGGCTGGTATTCATGTTCGAAGGAGACAAGAGCAAGCTGCCGCTGGGCGACCGTGCCGCCATCCAGCTTGCCAAGACGCTGGCGGGCGAGGAACTGCCCTATGCCACGCTGATGTACGTCTGGTCCAATACCGCGCCGGTCGGCTCGGTCATCGACAATCCCCACACCTCGCGGGTCAAGATGATCGTGGTCTCGGGCAGCGCCGACGGCACCGGCAAGTGGCTGGCGCTGAGCCGCAACGTGGCGCAGGACTTCGAGCATGCCTTCCACGAGAAGCCGGGCAAGGTGGCCGCCTATGGATTGCTCACCGATACGGACAACACCAGGGCGAGTGCGCGCGCCTGGTATGGGGATATTCGGTTCGGGCCGGCGAAGTAGCGGGGGCGAGGCGCGGTGGGGCAATACCGCCCTGGCCTCGTCCGCGCATCGAGTTGTCAGAAGCCGGTTACAACTCCGGCTCCCAGGAACCCACACACCGCCTCGGCAAATTCCCGCGGCTGCTCCCAGTTGGACAAATGGGCCCCGTCCAGCTCCACATAGCGCGCACCGGCGATCCCCGCGGCTACCTCGCGGCCTTGCGTCGGCGTGGTCGCCAGGTCGTGCGTGCCGGCGATCACCAGCACCGGGCTGGCGATGCGCGATAGCAGCGGGCGCAGGTCGGCATCGCGCACGGCGGCACAGTTGGCCGTATAGCCTTCGGGCGACGCATCCAGCAACATCTGCCGCACCGGGGCGATGCGCTCTGCGTTGCCGGCCAGCCAGCCGGCGCTGAACCAGCGTGCCAGCACGGCGTCGACGATGGCGGCCATGCCCTGGGCGCGTACCGTCTGGATGCGGGTGTCCCAGCCGCTGGCCGGCCCGATCAGGGCGGCGGTGTTGGCCAACACGAAGCGCCCGAAGCGCTCCGGGTGGCTGGCCGCCAGCCACATGCCGGTCATGCCGCCCATCGACAGCCCGCAAAAGTGGGCGCGTCCGATGCCGGCGTGATCCATGATCGCCAGCACGTCCCGCCCGAGTTCGGCAAACCCGAACGGCCCGGCCGGGGCCGGCAGGCCGGAGCCGCCGTGGCCGCGCGTGTCGTAGCGCAGCACGCGGAAGCGGGACAACAGGCTGTCCATCTGCGGCGCCCACATCTGCAGGTCGGTGCCGAGCGAGTTGGACATGACCAGAACGGGCGCGTCCGGCGCCCCCTCGATCTGGTAGTGCAGCGCGATGCCCTGGTTGAATGCGGTGGTCATGACGATCTCAGTCTGCGCGGATGCCGCGTTCGCGGATCAGCTTGCCCCATTTGTCGGTTTCAGCGGCGAGGTGCTTGCCCAGTTGCGCGGGCGTGCTGCCGATCGGCTCGGCGCCGATGCCGGCCAGGCGGGTACGCACCGACGGCTTGGCCAGCGCGTCCACCATGGCCTGGTTCAGCCGCGCGACCACGGCGGGCGGCGTCTTGGCCGGCACGAAGGCGGCGAACCACGGCGACAGGTCATAGCCCTTCACGCCGGCTTCGGCCAGGGTCGGCACGTTCGGCAGCGTCGACGAGCGCTTGGCGGTGGTCACGGCGATCGGCGTGAGCTTGCCGGAATCGATATGCGGCTTGGCCGAGGTGATGCTGTCGAACATGTAGTCGACCTGGCCGCCCAGCAGGTCCGTCATGGCCGGGCCGCTGCCCTTGTAAGGCACATGCAGCATCTTGACCCCGGTCAGCGAGGTAAACAACTCGCCGGCGAGATGGATCGAGGTGCCGTTGCCGGCCGAGGCATAGGTGTACTTGTCCGGCGTGGCGCGCGCGGCGGCGATCAGGTCGGGGACCGTGGCGGGCAGCTTCTTGGCCTTGCTGGTGACCAGTACATTGGGCACCACCGCCAGCAGCGACACCGGCGCGAAGTCCTTCACCGGGTCATAGTTCAGCCGGCCGTACAGGGCGGGGTTCACCGCCATGCCGTTGGCCACGATGATCAGCGTGTAGCCATCCGCGGGCGAGCGCGCCACCAGCTCGGCGCCGATATTGCCGCCTGCGCCGGGGCGGTTTTCCACCACGATGGCCTGGCCCATCGACTTCGACATTTCCTCGCCCAGCGTGCGGGCGATATTGTCCATGGCGCCGCCGGCGGGGAATGGCACGACCCAGCGGATGGGGTGATCGGGATAGGCGTCGGCGTGTGCGGACGGCAGCACGGCCAGGGTGGCCAGCGCGCAGGCGCAGGCGGCCCAGGCGCGCAGGAAAGGCAAGCGCATCAAAGTCTCCTCCAGTTGGTTTCGGAGTTGGAGTTGGACCGCGGCCATCGCGGGCCGCGGCGTTATTTCTTGATTACTTGATCGACGACGGGTGCCGCGCCAGCGGCGTGACATGGATCTCCATGTACGGGAACAGCGGCAGGCCGGACAACATCGTGTGCAGCTCGTCGTTGGACTCGGCATCGAAGATGCTGTAGTTGGCGTACTCGCCCACCACACGCCAGATATGCGGCCATTTGCCCTGGCGCTGCAGGTCCTGCGAGTACGCCTTCTCGCGCGCCTTGATCTCGTCTGCCTGCGTGGCAGGCATGTCGGCCGGAATCCTTACGTCCATTCTCACCAGAAACAGCATGCTTTTATTCCTTGGGTCTGTGTTTGCTCATGGGTGGCGGCAGGTGCGCCTCAGGCGGCACGGCGGTAATGCGCCAGCTTATCCTCGTCCAGCGTCAGGCCCAGCCCCGGCCCCACCGGCAGGTGCAAGGCAAAGTCGCGGTACTCGGGACGCGCCGTCACCACATCATCCTTGAGCAGCAGCGGGCCGAACAGCTCGGTGCCCCAGGCCAGCCGCGGCAGCGTGGAAAAACCGTGGGCGGCGGCGATGGTGCCCACGCTGCCCTCCAGCATGGTGCCGCCATACAGCGCGATGCCGGCGGCGTCGCCAACCGCCGCGGTGCGCAGCATCTCGAAGATGCCGCCCGACTTGGAGATCTTCAGCGCGAACACGTCCGCGCCGGCGATGCGCGCCAGTTCCATCGCGTCCTCGGGGCCGCACACGGACTCGTCGGCCATCACCGGCACGACGAAGCGCGCCGCCAGCCGGGCCAGCGCGCCGCGCTGCTCGCGCGGCACCGGCTGCTCGACCAGGTCGATGCCGGCGGCTTCCAGCATGGCGATGCCGGTGGCGGCGTCGGCCTCGTTCCAGGCCTGGTTGACATCCACCGTAACGCGGGCGCGGTCGCCCAGCGCGCGCTTGATGGCCGACACGTGGGCCACGTCGTCGCGTACGGAGCGGCGGCCGATCTTGAGCTTGAAGGTGTTGTGGCGGCGGGCCTCGAGCAGCGACTCGGCCTCTTCGATGTCGCGGCCGGTATCGCCGCTGGCCAGGGTCCACAGGCAGGCCAGGTTCGGCCGCACCGCGCCGCCCAGCAGTTCGGACAGCGGCAGGCCCAGGCGCTTGCCCTGCGCGTCGAGCAGCGCGGACTCCAGCGCCGACTTGGCAAAGCGGTTGCCGCGCGCCACCGCGGCCAGGCGCTGCATGGCCGCGTGGATATTGGACGCATCGAGGCCGGCCAGCGCGGGCGCCAGATAGGTATCGATGGTCAGCTTGATGCCCTCGGGGCTTTCGTCGCCGTAGCTCAGGCCGCCGATGGTGGTGGCTTCGCCAATGCCCTCGACGCCATCGCTGCAGCGCAGCCGCACGATCACCAGGGTCTGGCGCTGCATGGTGGTCATGGCGAGCTGGTGCGCCCGGATGGTGGGCAGGTCGACCAGGATGGCTTCGACGGAGGTGACGGTTGCTTTCATGCTGTATGTCTGCCAAGTATGGAATACGCTGGGATGCAGTATGTGGCTTGACATTCAGGGTGTCCAAGACCGAGTATGTCCCGATCAATACCTTTAAAGTATGGAGGGGCAGGCGCCATGGAGCTTCGTCACCTGCGCTATTTCCAGGCTGTCGCGGCCGAACTCAACTTCACCCGCGCCGCCGAACGCCTGCATATCGCCCAGCCGCCGCTGTCGCGCCAGATCCGCCAGCTGGAGGACGAAATCGGCACGGTGCTGCTGGACCGCACCGCGCGCGCCGTGCGGCTGACCGAGGCCGGACGCTTCCTGCTGGAGCAGTCGCTGCAGTTGAACCAGCGTATCGACGAGATCGTGGAAGGCACGCGGCGCATCGGCCGCAACGAGAAGCGCTGGTTCGGCATCGGGTTCGTGCCGTCGGTGCTGTACGGTTTCCTGCCGGAGCTGATCCGCCAGGTGCGCGGCTCCGACACCGCGCTTGAGGTCGGCCTGTCCGAGCTGACCACGGTGCAGCAGATGGAAGCGCTCAAGGCCGGCCGCATCGATATCGGCTTTGGCCGCATCGTGCTGGACGACCCGGCCATTACCCGCACGGTGGTGATGGCCGAGCCGCTGATGGCCGCCGTGCCCAGCGGCCACGCCGCGCTGAAGGGTCCGCCCATGACGCCGGCGCAACTGGCGGCGCACCCCTTCGTGCTCTATCCGGCGCGGCCCCGRCCCAGTTACGCCGATCATGTGCTGGCGCTGTTCCGCACCCAGGGCCTGCAACCGCGCGTGGCCCAGGAGGCCAACGAACTACAGACCGCCATCGGCCTCGTGGCCGCCGGGCTCGGGATCTGCCTGGTGCCGGCATCCGTGCAGCGCCTGCATCGCGACGACGTGGCCTACATGCCGATTGATGCACCCGGCTTTACGTCCCCGGTGATGATGAGCTATCGCAGCGACGACCGCTCGGCACTGCTGGCCGAAGTGGTGAAACGGGTGGGCGAGCTGGCGCGCACGCCGCCACGGGACTGATTTCCGCCCCGGCGGCGAGATGAATAACGTCCGGCACCCCACAAACGGGTGATGCGGGCCGCGCGATCGGTTTGTACAGTGCACGCACAAAAAAAGAGACGGGGAAATCGTGCCACCGATGCAATCAGGGTCACTATCGGGCCATGCCGCCGGGCCACGGCCGGGCGGCCTGTTCATGGCTCTCCTTCAAGCCTGCGGCGACACGCTGCGCAAAGCCTGGGGCGGCACGCAATGTGAGGTAGCGCTCACCGCGCGCGAGCCGGGCACCTCGCCGGGCAGCGCCCCCGGCCAGCCACAAACCGGTGCCTTGCGCCTCCAGCTCCGCTACGCGGATACGCCGCTGACGCCCGGCGCCACCCGCGTCACGGCCACCGCCGCGGTGCTGCAATGCGACGGCACCGACATCACCGCCAGCCTCGCGCCGTCCGCATGGACCTGGCGCCAGGCCTCGGGCCTGTCGATGGGGGCCGGCTATGGCGCCGTCTCGGTCGATACCGAGGGCCAGGTACGTTCGGCGAGCGTATGCCCGCAAGGCCGCAGCTTGTCGCTCTCCGGCACCAGCCGCTCAGCCTGCCACGATATGGCCTCGGGGGTGGAAGTCAGCGTGCTGCTCGGCAACGGCGAGCGCCTGGTCCAGCATTTCCAGCCGGGGTTGGCCGGGCTTGAGTAAGGACTTAAGGACTTAAGAACTTAAGGACGTAAAGACGTAAAGACGGAAGGGCTGGGCAGCGCGGCGCAAGCGTGATCGGTCCGCCGCGGAATCAGCCCTTCAGGTACATGTTCAGCCGCTTGGCCGCGTTGCGCAGGTGGGTTTCAGCCGCCTCCGCCGCCCGCTCCGGATCGCCCGCCGCGATCGCGTCGTAGATGGTCTTGTGCTCGTCCTGCACGGCCTCGACCATGTCCGCGTGATGGCTCTTGGTATTGCTCCTCGCCTGCCGGATCACGCGCCGCGCGCCATGCTCCAGGTGTTCGCTCAGCGCCTGGAAATGCGGGTTGTGGGTGGCCTCCACAATGGCCTGGTGAAAGGCGAAGTCCTCTTCGTCCCCCAGCCGGTCGTTGGCGATCTCGTACTCCATGCCGATCAGCGCCCGCCGGATCCGCTTGAGATCTTCCGGCGTGCGGCGCATGGCCGCGAACCTGGTGGCCGCCACTTCAATCGTCACCAGCAGTTCCATCACCATCGCCAGCGAGTCTTTCTCGTCGATGGCCACATCCTGCATGCGAAACGCCTGCCGCTGGCTGCGCTCGGTCACGAACACGCCGCTGCCCGCCTTGGGTGCAACCAGACCCTCCGACTTGAGCTGCGACAGCGCTTCGCGGACCACCGCGCGGCTGACCGAAAACTGCTCGCATAGCACGCGCTCGCTGGGCAGGCGGTCGCCCACGGCGAACTCGCCGGTCTGGATCGCCTGGATCAGCCGCCTTGCGATCTCGTCCGGCAGGTGTTTTGGCTCGGGATGGAACATGGTTCCCTCCGGGCGCTGGGTGGACGGCGGCGCCGCGGCACCGGGCATGGTCTTGTTCACTACTGGCTCCCTGGCGCCAGCCGGCATCTGGCTGGCGCTCGATCTTGAATTGGTCTTACAGGTCAATGTAGCACGACTCAACTCGTCTGGAACGTGCGAAATGCACCAGCACCAGACCGTAGCAGCGCCTGCTATGTGCCAGAAAGCCAATCCCTGCAAGGGAAGATGACCCACGCTCCGATGCGTGGATAGCCGTCCGATCCGGTCCTCAGTAGAAACCCTCATGGCGGGCATGTCGCCGTTGACGGCTGTCGTCCATCTCCCTATAGTAAACCTGTCAGACCACTTTACACACAGGTCAGACCACTATGACGGGCCAGTTTCAGCGCCCGCCAGATGATCCCAACAAAGCTAGGAGACACCCATGAGCGGTAGCCGCATTCCCCGTCCTTTGTTCGCAGCCGCGGCATTCTCGGTGCTGGCTGGCACGGCATCGGCGGCGCCGGTAAAGATTGCGCTGGTCGAGACACTGTCCGGCCCGCAGGCATCGACCGGCCTGATGTTCCGCGCGGCGGCGCGCTATGCGATCGACAAGATCAATGCCACCGGCGGCTGGAATGGCGAGCCGCTCCAACTGGTGGAGTACGACAACCAGGGCGGCCCGGCGGGCGCGGCGGACAAGCTGAAGGCGGCCGTGGCCGATGGCGCCCAGATCGTCATGCAGGGTTCGTCGTCGGCCGTGTCCGGCCAGATCACCGAGGACGTGCGCAAGTTCAACCTGCGCAATCCGGGCAAGGAAATCCTGTTCATGAACGTCGGCGGCGAGGCCATGGAGCTGACCGGCGAGAAGTGCCACTTCTACCATTTCAAGTTCGCCACCAACGCACAGATCCGCGTCAAGGCGCTGGTCGGCGCGATGAAGCCGCTCAACGCCCTCGGCACCCGCGTCTATTCGATCGACCAGAACTACTCCTGGGGCATCGATATGGAAAAGGCCACCGGCGACTACGCCAGCGCGGGCGGTTACACGGTCGTGGAAAAGACCCTGCACGACGTCAACAAGGTCCAGGACTTCTCGCCGTACGTGGCCAAGATCGCCGCCGCCAAGGCGGACAGCGTGATCACCGGCAACTGGTCGAACGACCTGCTGCTGCTGATGAAGGCCAGCAAGGCGGCAGGCCTGAAGACGCGCTTCGCTACGGTGTTCCTCGACCAGCCGGGCAATATCGGCAACGCCGCCGATGTGGCGCTCGGCCACTATGTCGCCCACCCCTTTAACGCCGAAGCGGGCGGCGCGGAGAGTGAGCGCTTCGCTAACGACTTCAAGGCCAGGCAGGGCCATATGCCGGCCTACATCGAGCCGCAGACGGTATTCGCGGTGGAGATGCTGGGCGAGGCGCTGAAGACGGTGAAGCCGGAAGGCGGCAAGCTCAACACCAGCACGCTGGCCAGGGCGCTCGAAAACGCCAAGATCAAGACCCCGATGGGCGAGATGAGCATGCGCGCCGCCGATCACCAGGTGCTGCTGCCCATGGTGGTGTCCGTCGTCGCCAAGGACGCGAAGTTCAAGGTCGACGGCACCGACATGGGCTTCAAGCCGGTCAAGACGTTCTCCGCCACTGAAGCCGCCACGCCGGCCCAGGCCAGCTGCAAGATGCCGCGCGCCGTCTGACTCCCCCTGCCATTGCCATAGCAAGACCTGCCAGCTCAGCGCCGCCCGGCGCGGCACTGGCAAGCGCGGCCGTTCACTCCGGCGGCCGCGCGCCATATGGCCGCACAGGCTCGTTCCAAGGAAGCCTTCATGGAATACCTCATCGTCTCACTGCTTAACGGCGCCATCTACGGCTTGCTGCTGTTCATGGTGTCGGCAGGCCTGACCCTCATCTTCGGCATGATGGGTGTGCTCAATTTTGCCCATGCGTCGTTCTACATGCTGGGCGCTTACTTTGCCTACACGCTGCAGGGCGCAATCGGCTTCTGGCCGGCCATCGTGGTTTCACCGATCCTGGTCGGACTGGTCGGGGTGGCGGTGGAGCGCTTCTTCCTGCGCCGCGTCCATCACCACGGCCACGCGCACGAGCTGCTGCTGACCTTCGGCCTGTCTTTCATCATTGCCGAGCTGATCAAGCTGTTCTTCGGCAACTTCCCGGTGGATTACCGCATCCCGGCATCGCTGGACTTCGCGGCCTTCCAGCTGGGGGTTTCCTCCTATCCCTTCTACCGCGTGTTCATGGGCGGCATCGCCGTGGCCATGTTCGCCGTGATCTACCTCCTGCTCACTTACACCCGGGTCGGCATCGTGGTGCGCTCCGCCATCTACAAGCCGCGCATGGCCGAGGCGCTGGGCCACAACGTGCCGCTGGTCTTCATGGGCGTGTTCGGCATCGGCGCGGCGCTGGCCGGCCTGGCCGGCGCGGTGGCGGGCGCGTTCTACACCACCAACCCGAACATGGCGCTCGAACTCGGCGTGATGGTCTTCGTGGTGGTGGTGGTGGGCGGCCTGGGCTCGCTGGAGGGCGCCATGCTCGCCTCGCTGATGATCGGCCTGATCACGGCGTTCTCGGTCGGCATCGACCGCAGCCTCGCCGACCTGCTGGCCCTGTTCGGCGCGGGCGCCTGGGCCGGGGAAGCGGGCGGGCTGCTGACCCTGAAGCTGTCCAGCCTGGCCGGGACCATCCCGTTCGCGCTGATGCTGCTGATTTTGCTGGTTCGCCCGTCAGGGCTGATGGGCGAGAAGGAGTAACCATGACCAATGTCTCCAACACGCAGAAGACCCTGCTGCTGCTCGGCACAGGCGCACTGCTGGCGCTGCCGCTGGTGCTGTCGCAATCGCTGGTCAACGCATCGATCCAGATGCTGATCGCCGTGCTGTTCGCCGCCTCGTTCAACCTGCTGAGCGGCCAGGGCGGCATGCTGTCGTTCGGCCATGCGGCGTACTTCGGCATCGGTTCCTTCGCCACCGTGCATGCGATGAACGCCTTCGGCGGCAACGGCCTGCTGCCCACGCCGCTGCTGCCGCTGGCAGGCGGCGCCCTGGGCCTCGTCGCCGGCCTGGCCGCCGGCTGGTTCGCCACCAAGCGCACCGGCGTCTACTTCGCCATGATCACGCTGGCGCTGGCCGAACTGCTGCACTCGCTGGCGCCGCACCTGAAGGGCTGGTTCGGCGGCGAGGCGGGCCTGTCCACCATGCGCATGCCGGCATGGGGCCTTACCTTCGGCGACAGCAACCAGGTCTACTACCTGACGTTATTCTGGGTGCTGCTGTCGCTGGCGCTGCTGTATCTGTTCACCCTGACCCCGGTGGGCCGCCTGACGCTGGGCCTGCGCGAGAACGCCAACCGCCTGCGTTTCCTCGGCTACGACACGCACCGCCTCGGCGTGCTGGTGTTCGCCGTCTCGGCCATGTTCGCCGGCATCGCGGGCGCGCTGCAGGCGCTCAACATGGAAGCGGCCAACTACGTGGTGTTCGAGTCCTCGGCCTCCGCGGCGGTGGTGCTCAACAGCTATATCGGCGGCGTGAAGCTCTTTCTCGGCCCGGCGCTGGGCGCGGCGGTGATGACCTTTTTCGGCTATGCGGTCTCCGACCTGACGCGCTCATGGCTGCTGTACCAGGGCATCGTGTTCGTGCTGGTGATGATGTTCATGCCGACGGGCCTGGCCGGGCTGATCAAGTCCTTCGCCGCGCACGGCAAGACCTATGGCCTGCGCCCGTTGCTGCCGATCGCGCTGGTCTTCATCATCGGCACGTTGCTGCTCACGGTCGGCACCGTGTTCACGGTGGAGATGCTGCAGCGCTTCTTCTCGCAAGACTACCGCTCCATGGCCGCCCTGAATGGCGGCGGCTGGCCCGCGATCCCGCTGTTCGGCCGCGAGTGGGATCCCGTCTCGCCGCTGACCTGGCTGGTGCCCGCGGCGCTGCTGGCGGCCGGCATCGCGACGGTGCGCCTGGCCAACGGCCGCTGGCTGCGCCTGAAGGACGCCGCCCCCGCCGCCGAAGCCGTTGCCCACGCCGCCACCAACGTCCAGAGGAACCCGGCATGAACACGCAAGCGATTCTCTCCCTGCGCGGGCTGCGCAAATCCTTTGGCGACGTCGACATCATCCGCGGCGTGGACCTCGATCTCGTCAGCGGCGAACGGCACGCGCTGATCGGACCGAACGGCGCAGGCAAATCCACGCTGTTCCACCTGATCTCCGGCCGCCTGCCGCTGACCAAAGGCGAGATCGTGCTCAACGGCGAGCCCATCCAGGGCCTGACGCCGCAGCAGATCAACCATCGCGGCCTGGCGCGCTCGTTCCAGATCACCAATATCTTCGCTGGCCTGACCGTCTTCGAAAACCTGCGCCTCGCCGTGATGCGGCGCCACGGCCTGCAATACACGCTGTGGAAGTTCGCCCACAAGCTGCGCGCCGTGCGCGAAGAAACCCGGCACCTGCTCGAACAGGTCCGGCTGGCCGAACGCGCGCAGGCCATCGCCGGCGAGTTGTCGTATTCGGAGCAACGTTCGCTGGAGATCGCCATGACGCTGGCCTCGGACCCGAAGGTCATCATGCTCGACGAGCCGATGGCGGGCATGTCGCAGGAAGAAACCGACTATACCGCCGGCCTGATCCGCGAGATCGCGCAGGGCCGCACGCTGATGATCGTGGAGCACGACATGGACGTGGTGTTCTCGCTCAGCGACCGCATCAGCGTGCTGGTCTACGGCGAGATCGTCGCCACCGGCACGCCCGACGAGATCCGCAACAACGCACGCGTCAAGGAAGCCTATCTGGGCGAGGAGGTCACYGTATGAGCGCACCGTCCATGCCATCCGCCGACCCGCTGCTCAGCGTACAGGGCCTGCACGCGCACTACGGCAAGAGCCACATCCTGCACGGCGTGGATTTCCACGTGGGGAACGCCGAAGTGGTGAGCCTGCTGGGCCGCAACGGCTCGGGCCGCTCCACCACGCTGAAAGCCATCATGGGCCTGGTCCCGCCGAGTGCGGGCCACGTCAGGCTGCGCGGCCGCGATCTCGCCGGCGCGCAATCCTATGCGATCTGCCGGCGCGGCATTGCCTACGTGCCGGAGGAGCGCGAGGTCTTCGCCAACCTCACGGTCGAAGAAAACCTGCGCATGGGCGAACAGCGCGCCACCGAAGGCGCGCCGAAATGGACCTTCGAGCAGATGTTCGACTACTTCCCGCGCCTGAAGGAACGCCGCAATACCAAGGCCGGCAGCCTCTCCGGCGGCGAGCAGCAGATGCTGACCATGTGCCGCTCGCTGCTGGGCAACCCGCTGGTGATCCTGATCGACGAGCCCACCGAAGGCCTCGCGCCCAAGATCGTGACGGTGGTCGGCGAGGCCATCCAGGACATTCACCGCCGGGGCGTATCGGTGGTGCTGGTGGAGCAGAAGCTCGCCATCGCGCTGAAGGTATCGAGCCGTGTCTGCGTGATGGGCCATGGGCGCATCGTCTTCGAGGGCACGCCCGGACAACTCACTTCCAATACCCAACTTCTGAAGGACTGGTTAGCCGTATGAGYACTTCCCTGCCAATTGGATACCCGAACGCGCAACCCTTCGCGCGCGCCAGCTACCCCGGCCTGGCCGGCAAKGTCGTGCTCAACACCGGCGGCGCCAGCGGCATCGGCCGCGCGATGGCGCACGGCTTTGCCCGGCACGGCGCGCGGCTGATGCTGCTGGACCTGGACGCGGAAGGACTCGCCAGCGCCAGGGCGGAACTGGAAGCGGCCTACCCGGAAGCGCAGGTCGAAGTCGTGAAGGCTTCGATCACCGATCCAGACGCCGTGGAGCAGGCCTGCGCCGCCACCGAAGCCCGCTTCGGCCGCATCGATATCCTGCTCAACAACGCCGGCATCTCGATGAACAAGCCATCGCTGGAACTGACGCCCGAAGACTGGCGCCGCGCCATCGATATCGACCTCTCCGGCGTGTTCTTCTGCACGCAGGCGGCGGCGCGCCGCATGGTGCGCCAGGGCGGCGGCTCCATTCTCAGCACGGCATCGATGTGGGGCCTGGCCTCGTCGGCCCGGCGTCTGGCCTACTGCGCGGCCAAGGCGGGCGTGGTCTCGCTGACCAAGTCGCTGGCGGCGGAATGGGCTGAGTACAACATCCGCGTCAACGCGGTCTGCCCGGGCTACACCAGCACCGCGCTGATGGAAACGCTGCTGGCCAGCAAGGCCATCGACGGCGAGGCCTTGCTGGCGCGCACGCCGCTGCGGCGCTTCGGCGCGCCGGAGGAGATGGCGGAAGTCGCGCTCTTCCTGGCATCGGACTCGGCCGCGTTCATCACCGGCCATGCGCTGGTCTCCGACGGCGGCTGGACCGCCGACGGCTTCTGAGCGCGCTGTTCCCAACACGATTGAAAACACCATCGACCGGTAATCAAGGATCCTCGAATGTCTGAACGTAGCGCCCTGCGCCCCGCCGCCGAATGGGTGGAACTGCGCACCACCGATGAAGACTGGGCCAAGGCCGACCCCGCCCTGCTCGGCACGCTGCTGAGCCACCTGCACCTGATCCGCGGCTTCGAGGAAGCCGTGCTCGAACTCGCCGCCGAAGGCCTGGTCCACGGGCCCGCGCACTCCAGCATCGGGCAGGAAGGCGGCGCCGCCGGCTCCATCGTGCCGCTGACCGGCGCCGACCAGATCAACGGCTCGCACCGCGGACACCATCAATTCATCTCCAAGGCGCTGGGCTACCTCGCGCCCAACGGCATCGACCCGCGCGCGCCGCTGCCGGCGGATGTGCAAACGCTGCTGCAACGCACGCTCGCGGAAATCCTCGGGCTGGCGCAAGGCTACTGCAAGGGCCGTGGCGGTTCGATGCACTTGCAGTGGGCCGAAGCCGGCGCGCTGGGCACCAATGCCATCGTTGGCGGCGGCGTGCCGATGGCCGCGGGCGCGGCGTGGTCGCACCGGCATGCGGGCACCGACGCCGTGGCCATCACCTACTTCGGCGATGGCGCGGTCAATATCGGCTCGGTGCTGGAGACCATGAACCTGGCGGCCGCGTGGAAGCTGCCGCTGTGCTTCTTTATCGAGAACAACCGCTACGCCGTCTCCACCACGGTGGAGGAGTCCACCGCCGAGCCGCGCCTGTCCGCGCGCGGCATGGGCTTCAATATCCCGAGCTGGAAAGTCGACGGCATGGACCCGCTGGCGGTCTACCTCGCCACGCAGGAAGCGCTGGCGCACATGCGCGCCGGCAAGGGCCCCACGGTCATCGAAGCCGATCTCTACCGCTTCTTCCACCAGAACGGCCCTTTCCCCGGCAGCGCCTTCGGCTACCGCACCAAGGAAGAAGAACAGCAATGGCGCGCGCGCGATCCGCTCGAACTGATGGCGCGCCGCATGCAGGAACGCGGCCTCATCAGCGCCGGCGAGATCGCCGCGCTGCGCGAACGCATCAAGCAAGGCATGCGCGATGCCATGGCGGCACTGACCGAGGCCGATCCTTCCGGCAAGCCTGGCAAGCGCCGCATCCGTCCCGAACTGTGGCCGAGCCCGGATTTCCGCGACGTGGGCGTCCGTGGCGACCTGAGCGAGCTGGAAGGCCTGCGCTGCGAGGACGAAGCCGCCTTCCCGGGCAAGCTGGACAAGCGCAAGTTCATCGATGTGGTGGCGGACGTCATGCACCGCCGCATGGAGACCGACCCGTCGGTGGTGGTGATGGGCGAGGATGTGCACCGCCTCAAGGGCGGCACCAACGGCGCCACGCGCGGCCTGCGCGACAGCTTCCCGGACCGCGTGCTGGGCACGCCGATCAGCGAGAACGCATTCGTCGGCCTCGGCGGCGGGCTGGCGCTGGATGGCCGCTACAAGCCCGTGGTTGAGTTCATGTACCCGGACTTCATGTGGGTGGCGGCCGACCAGGTCTTCAACCAGATCGGCAAGGCGCGCCATATGTTCGGCGGCGAGAGCGATGTGCCGCTGGTGCTGCGCACCAAGGTGGCGATGGGCACGGGCTACGGCTCGCAGCACTCGATGGACCCGGCCGGCATCTTCGCCACCAACCCGGGCTGGCGCATCGTGGCGCCTTCCACGCCGTTCGACTATGTGGGCCTGATGAACACGGCGCTGGCGTGCAAGGACCCTGTGCTGGTGATCGAGCACGTGGACCTGTACAACGCATCGGGCGTGGGGCCGGTGGACGACTTCGACTACCACCTGCCGGTGGGCAAGGCGGCGGTGCGCCGCAATGGCAGCGACGTCACCGTCATCACCTACCTGTCGATGGTCGGCCATTCGCTCGAAGCGGTGGAGCAGACCGGCATCGACGCCGAGGTGATCGACCTGCGCTGGCTGGACCGCGCCAGCCTGGACTGGGACACCATCGGGCAGAGCATCAGGAAGACCAACAATGTGCTGATCGCGGAGCAAGGCGCGCGCGGCACTTCCTACGGCGGCTGGCTGGCCGACGAGATCCAGCGCCGCTACTTCGACTGGCTGGACCAGCCGGTGCAGCGCGTGACCGGGGCGGAAGCCGCGCCGAGCATTTCCAAGGTGCTGGAGCGTGCCGCTGCCGCCCGCACCGAGGAAGTGGTGGAAGGCCTGCGGCAAGTGATGCGCGACAAAGGCGCGGCGTAAGCCCGGTGCCTGCCCGGCAAGCCAATTGAACGAATCCAAGGAAACCCAAGGAATTCCAATGACCCTGAACATGATTGCTCCCCTGGAGGTCGGCATCGCCGTGCGCGACCTGCCGCGCATGCGCCGCTTCTATGAGCAGGTGCTGGGCTTCACCTTCGTGAGCGAAGTTGCCGTGCCCGCGGCCAACGCCGCGCAGGCCGCGATGCATGCCGGCGGTTACACCGCCGTGCGCCTGCAGACGAACCATGGCGAGCGCATCAAGCTGCTGGCCCCGGTGCAAGCGCCGGCAGCCGAGCCGGCTCCCCAATACATCCTCGACAAAGCCAACGCCACCTACCTCACGTTTATCGTGGACGACATCCAGGCCGCGGTCGACAGGCTGATCGCCGCCGGCGTGGCGTTCCTGACCGGCCCGCAGCGCATTGAAGTGCGCCCCGGCACTTACCTCGCGTTCTGCCGCGACCCCGAAGGCAACGTGCTCGAGATCGTGCAGTACGCGGATATCGCGGCTTATCGCCCCGACCTGCAATCGCCGAGGAATGCCTGACATGGCCACCCTGCTACGCATGCCCGAGGTGGCGGCCAATGCCACCCAGGCCACGCTGCAAGCGTGGACCAAGAACGAAGGCGATACGATTGCCGTGGGCGACTGCATCGCCGAGATCGAAACCGACAAGGCCGTGGTCGAACTCAATGCCGACTCGGCCGGCGTGCTCGGTCGCCGCCTGGTGGCGGCGGGCCAGGACGTGGAAGTGGGCGCGCCGATCGGCGTGCTGCTGGTCAATGGCGAAACCAGCGTGGATATCGATGCGCTGATCGCGGCGGCGGGTGGTGGCGCGCAAGCACCGGAAGCCGTGGCGGCATCCGCTGGGCAAGCCGTTGCTGCTGCCACGACTGCCGCCCCGCAAGCCGCGCGCATCTTCGCCAGCCCCCTCGCCCGCCGCCTGGCTGCGCAGCGCGGACTGGACCTGGCGGCATTGCGCGGCAGCGGCCCCAATGGCCGCATCGTCAAGCGCGATATCGAGCAGGCCGCCGCGATTCCTGCCGCTGCCGGCGCACCTTCCACCGTGCGCCCGGCCGCACCGCAGGCCCAGGTCAGCGAAGCGTTCACCGAAGTCCCGCACAGCAATATGCGCCGCACCATTGCGCGCCGCCTGAGCGAGAGCAAGTCCACCATCCCGCATTTCTACCTCACGGCGGATTGCCGCATGGAGCGGCTGCTGGCGCTGCGCGCGGAGATCAATGCCAACGCGCCGCGCAAGATCTCGGTCAACGACTTCATCGTGCGCGCCGTGGCGGTCGCCTTGCGCGAGGTCCCGCAGGCCAACGTCGGCTGGACCGACGCGGCCATGCGGCATTACCACCAGGCCGATATCGCCGTGGCGGTGTCCACGGATGCCGGCCTGATCACGCCCATCGTGCGCGCGGCGGACATGAAGCCGCTGTCGCTGATCAGCACCGAGATCGCCGACCTGGCGACGCGCGCGCGCGCGTCGCAACTACGGCCCGAGGAGTACCAGGGCGGCAGCTTCAGCGTGAGCAACCTCGGCATGTTCGGCGTGTCCGGGTTCTCCGCCATCATCAATCCGCCACAGGCCGCCATCCTCGCGGTGGGCGCCACGCAGGCGGTGCCGGTGGTGGAAGACGGCGAACTGAAGGTCGGGCAGGTCATGCGCTGCACGCTTTCGGTGGACCACCGCGCCATCGACGGCGCGCTGGCCGCGAAATGGCTGGCCGCGTTCCAGCGCCTGCTTGAAAACCCCTTGTCGATGCTGATCTGAGGACCATGACGTGGCGAATTCCTCATTTGACCTGATCGTCGTCGGCGGCGGCCCCGGCGGCTATGTGGCGGCGATCCGCGCCGTGCAGCTCGGCATGAAAACCGCGCTGGTCGAGAAAGAGCACCTGGGCGGCGTTTGCCTGAACTGGGGCTGCATTCCCACCAAGGCGCTCCTGCGCTCCGCCGATGTGCTGCGGCTGGTCAGGGACGCGGCGTCCTTTGGCGTGCGCGCAGCCGCGCCTACCGCCGACCTGCCAGCCATGGTGGCCCGCTCCCGCGCGGTTGCCGCGCAGCTCAACAAGGGCGTAGCCCACCTGATGAAGAAGAACGGCGTGACCGTGCTCAACGGCCACGGACGGCTGGCGGGCAAGGGCAAGCTGGAAGTCACCGCGCCGGATGGCAAGACGAGTACCGTGTCGTCCGCCCACATCCTGCTCGCCACCGGCGCGCGCGCGCGCCAGCTGCCCGCGCTGCCGGCGGACGGCCAGACGGTCTGGACCTATCGCGAGGCGCTGGCGCCGCCCGTGGTGCCAAAGCGCATGCTGATCGTCGGTGCCGGTGCCATCGGCATCGAGTTCGCCAGCTTCTATCACGCGGTGGGCACCGAGGTGACGGTGGTCGAGATGGCGGACCGCATCCTGCCGGTGGAGGATGCCGACATCTCCGCGCAGGTGGCGAACAGCCTGAGCCGGGAAGGCATCGTGCTGCATACGGCCGCCAGCATCGGGAGCGCGGAACGCAAGGCGTCCGGCTGGTCCGTCGCACTGCAAGGCGGCAAGTCCGGCGGCGCGAAGATCGAGGCCGATGTCGTGCTGGTGGCGGCAGGCATCGTCGGCAACGTCGAAGACCTCGGGCTGGAGAAGACCGCCGTCAAGGTCGAGAAGACGCATATCGTGACCGATGCGTTCTGCYGCACGGCAGAGCCCGGCGTGTATGCCATCGGCGACGTGGCGGGCCCGCCCTGGCTGGCGCACAAGGCCAGCCACGAAGGCGTGATCTGCGTGGAACAGATCGCCGGGCTGCACCCGCATGCGCTCGATGCAACGCGCATCCCGGCCTGCACGTACAGCCATCCGCAAGTGGCCAGCGTAGGGCTGACCGAGGCGCAGGCCAGGGAACGCGGCCATCAGGTCAAGGTCGGCAAGTTTCCTTTCGTCGGCAACGGCAAGGCCATTGCCATGGGCAGCACCGCGGGCCTGGTGAAAGTCATATTCGACGCAGGCAGCGGCGAACTGCTCGGCGCCCATATGGTGGGCGACGAGGTCACCGAGATGATCCAGGGCTACGCCATCGCGCAGACGCTGGAGACCACCGAAGCCGACCTGATATCCGCCGTCCTGCCGCACCCGACCCTGTCCGAGGCCATGCACGAAGCCGTGCTCGCGGCCTACGGGCGCGCGCTGCATATCTGACCTCCCGGAGACAACATGTACAACTTCGATCAACGCACGCTGCTGCTGACCGGCGCCAATGGCGGCATCGGCCGTGAAACGGCCAGGCTGTTCCTGGCGCACGGCGCCAACCTGGTACTGACGGATCTCGACGAACCCGGCCTGGCTGGCTTTGCGCGCGAACTGGACCCCACCGGCGAGCGCGTCGCCACGCTGCGCATGGACGCCGCCAACCCTGACGATTGCGCCGGCGCCGTGGCGCTGGCGCAGGACCGCTTCGGCGGCATCGACTTCCTGGTGCCGTCGGCCGGCTTGTACCAGGCCCAGCCGGTCGCGCAGATGAGCGATGCGCAATGGCGTCAGACGCTGTCCATCAACCTGGATGGCGTGTTCTATCTTGTGCGCCGCGCCATTCCCGCGCTGCGCGAGAACAGCGCCATCGTCAACCTGACATCGGTGGCTGCGCATCGGGGCGCTTACTACAATGCGCACTATTCGGCCTCCAAGGGCGGGCTGCTCAGCCTTACCCGCAGCCTGGCGCGGGAACTCGGGCCGCGCACCCGCGTCAATGCGGTATCGCCAGGCGTGATCGAAACCCCCATGACCACCGAGCTGATCCAGAAACGCGGCGCCGATTCCGTCGAACAGACACCGCTCAAGCGCCTCGGCCATCCGCGCGAGATCGCCACAGCCATCGGCTTCCTGTGCAGCAACGCGGCCAGCTTTGTTACCGGCGAGGTGCTGCACGTCAATGGCGGGCTGTATATCGCGGGCTGATCCTCCGTCCGGCGGCCAAACAAGATCGCCGGATCCTGCTAACCTGCCGTCAGCGGCGCTGCGCCGAATCCCCCCAACATCGCTACGGAACCGGAACCAGACCATGTTGCAACTCCAAGACCCCTCCCTGCTGCGCCAGCAGTGCTATGTCGACGGCCGCTGGATCGATGCAGAGCGTCATATCGACGTGACCAACCCCGCCACCGGCGAGCGCGTCGGCCAGGTGCCCCTGCTGGGCGCCGGCGAGACACGCCAGGCCATCGAGGCCGCCAACCGCGCCCTGCCGGCCTGGCGCGCGCGTACCGCCAAGGAACGCTCCGCGCTGCTGCGCAAGTGGTTCGAACTGCTGCTGGCGAACCAGGACGACCTGGCCCGCATCATGACCGCCGAGCAAGGCAAGCCCTTTGCCGAAGCGCGCGGCGAGATCGGCTATGCCGCCTCCTTCATCGAGTGGTTCGCCGAGGAAGGCAAACGCGTCTACGGCGAGACCATTCCCGCGCCGGTCAGCAACCAGCGCATCGTCGTCACCAAGGAACCGGTAGGCGTGTGCGCGGCCATCACGCCGTGGAATTTCCCCGCGGCCATGATCACGCGCAAGGCTGGCCCGGCGCTGGCGGCGGGTTGCACGATGGTGGTCAAGCCCGCCTCGCAAACCCCGCTGACCGCGCTGGCGATGGTGGTGCTGGCGGAACGCGCCGGCATCCCCGCGGGCGTGCTGTCGGTCGTCACCGGCTCGGCTTCCGCCATCGGCGGCGAACTCAGCAGCAACCCGCTGGTGCGCAAGCTCACCTTTACCGGCTCGACGGAAGTCGGCCGTACGCTGATGGCGCAGACGGCGTCCACCATCAAGAAGGTCTCGATGGAACTGGGCGGCAACGCGCCCTTTATCGTGTTCGAGGATGCCGACCTGGATGCCGCCGTGGAAGGCGCCATCGTGTCCAAGTACCGCAACGCGGGACAGACCTGCGTCTGCGCCAACCGCCTCTATGTGCACAGCAAGGTCTATGACGCCTTCGCCGAAAAACTGGTCGCGGCGGTGCGCGCGCTGAAGGTGGGCAACGGCATGGAAGACGGCGTGCGCATCGGACCGCTGATCGACGGCAAGGCCGTGACCAAGGTCGAGGAACATATCACCGACGCGATCTCCAAGGGTGCGCGCGTGCTGCAAGGCGGCAAGCGTCACGCGCTGGGGCAATCGTTCTTCGAGCCTACCGTGCTGGCCGACGTGAAGCCCGGCATGCTGGTAGCGCGTGAAGAAACCTTCGGCCCGCTCGCGCCGCTGTTCCGCTTCGAGACCGAGGACGAAGTGGTCGCCATGGCCAACGACACGGAATTCGGCCTGGCGAGCTATTTCTACGCACGCGATCTCGGCCGCGTGTGGCGCGTTTCCGAGCGGCTGGAGTACGGCATGGTGGGCGTCAACACCGGYCTGATCTCGAACGAGGTAGCGCCCTTCGGCGGCGTCAAGCAATCGGGCGTGGGCCGCGAAGGCTCGCATTACGGTATCGAGGACTACCTGGTCATCAAGTACACCTGCATGGCCGGCATCTGAGCCATCGCCGTGCCCGCGGGACGGAGCGCGTCCGTCCCGCCTCCCGCCCCCCTCCCTCCACATTACCCAAGATCCCGCAATGCAGATCGATGGCAATACCCAGATTGTCGGCATCATCGCCGCCCCCATCGCGCACGTGCGCACGCCGCAACTCTTCAATGCCTCGGTAGCCCGCCAGGGCCTGAACGCCGTCTGCGTGCCCTTCCATGTGGATTCGGCGCAATTGCAGGCATTCCTCGCCGGCGCGCCGGCCGCGCAAAACCTGCAAGGCCTGGTCGTCACCATTCCACACAAGGAAAACGTGGTCGCCGCCTGTGGCGAACTGACCGACACCGCCCGCCTGGTCGGCTCCGTCAACGCCATGCGCTTCGACCGCGAGAAAGGCCACTGGACCGGCGGCAATTTCGATGGCGACGGCTTCGTCGCCGGCCTGCGCGAACGCGGCCACAGCCTGTCCGGCAAGCGTGTGCTGCAGCTTGGCGCCGGCGGCGCCGGCAAATCGATGGCCTACGCCATCGCCCGCGAGAACCCCGCCGAACTGGTCATCTACAACCGCTCCGCCGACAAGGCCGAAGAGCTCGCCGCGAGCCTGGGGAAAGCGCTGCCATCTGTCCCGATCCGCAGCGGCGACAACAACCCCTCCGGCTTCGACGTAGTCGTCAACGCCACGGCCCTCGGCCTGCGCGACACCGACCCCACGCCAGTACCCGCGCAACAGCTGAGCGCAGGCACGCTGGTGTGCGAAGCGGTGGTGCGCGACGGTGATACGCCCCTGCTCAAAGCCGCGCGCGAACTAGGTTGCACGGTGCACCACGGGCAGTGGATGCTGTACGGTCAGATCGTGGAAATCTCACGCTTCCTCGGCGTTCCGCTCGCACCGGAGTTTGTCGAACGGATCCTGGGGCCGGCGGACTGAGCGCGGGGAGAGCAAACCAGCGGATGGCAAGCGACCGACGTCGAAATCGTCGGCTGCCACTAAAGGAGAAAACGATGGCACGGGAAGTTCCGCTAACCAAGCCAGGCGAGATCCTGCAACTGGACTGGCTTGAGCCACTTGGGATCAGCCAGTACGCACTCGCCAAGGCAATCGATGTCCCGCCTCGGCGCATCAACCAGATCGTCAAGGGCGAGCGCGCCATCACCGCCGATACGGCCGTCCGGCTCGGCGTGTTCTTCGGCACCGATGCCCAAAGCTGGATGCACCTCCAAACCCACTACGACACCGAGATGGCAAAAGAAAAGATTGGCGCGGAGAAACTGGCAGCGATCAAGGAGCATGCCGTCGCCGCTTAGCGCTTTGCCTCTTCCACGTCATGCGAGCCCACCGGGGGTTCCTGGCGTGGGGAGTACCACCGGCATGCGGCATGCGAGAGTGAACGCCCGCCCTCTCCCGCAGGCGGGAGAGGGGAGCAAACCCGTGGATAGCAGAGGGTAGCGCGCCGGCGGATCCAGCCCCGCGCGAAAGCCCAAACGTTCGAGATCCGAGGACCAAGGCAAGGGCGCTGCCGCCAGATCAACGATTCGGTGTAGCCGTGTTTGCCGCCCGAGGGGCGGMAAACACCGGCCCGCGATGCGAAGCGAGCCGTCAAGGTGTACCAGGCCGTATGGGGCGCCTCGTCGGCAGGCAAAAAGAGCGGAAGAGAGGGACCCATGTTTGAGTATCGCCTTAAGGC